>CALVAL010000067.1 GCA_944325535.1 Candidatus Gastranaerophilales bacterium | reverse complement strand
CTGATGCTCACACACCTAAGGTCGGATTTGAAAAATCTCAAAAATTTGTCAATTTTTGGATTTTTCCGCATCCTCAAATACTAATTGGATTTGATGTTTTGATTATGTTCATTACTTCTTTTTGTTTTATAAGGAGTAAGCGTAATTTTTCCAGTTCAAATTCTAGCTCTGGTTTGTTTTGAGCCTCGTTTTTTAGATATAATTTGCTAATTTCTAGCAAAGTTTCATTTATACCAATCATTTCTTCGATTTTATGAACTAGTTTCGCATTTTCATTCATTGTATAATTCTCCTAAAATATTTCGGAAGTACGAAACATTTTTATTAATAATAGCACTATTATTAATTCTATGCAAGATTATGATGATATATTGCTAAAAGCAATAGGACGTGTTATTTCAAATGAGCTAAAACGTAAAAAGTTAAAGTTCACAATATTTTGTTATGAAAATGACATATCAAAAACAACGCTTTATATGATTATGAAGGGTAAAAATAAGGCTTATGTAACTAATCTTTTTAAGATTATTAACAGTCTAGGACTTAGCTATAAAGAATTTGGTGCTCTTTTGGATAAAGAGCTTCCTAAGAATTTTATGAATAGTGAAGAGTAGCGGATTATTGCTTGTTATAATCTGCAAAATGTCTATGATCATTTAGGTCATTTATTGCCATCATATCAGCGACTCTTGAAGCTTTTTTCTGCTCTTTTGTGATATAAGCGTTCATTAGAACTGATGGGACAATTGATACTCCAAGTACTGTCATAATGTATTTTGTAAAGTTTGATACCTGTTCAAGTGCAGATTTAGGTTTTCTATTAAGGAATTTTAGTCCTAATGCAACCCCAAGACCGCCTGTAATCAGACCTATAGGATACATAAGTGATTGTCCTAAAGCTTCAATACTTTCAGAATACTTTTGAGATTTTTCATCCACTTCATTGAATGCCATAAAAGTATTTCTTTGTAGTCTTTTAGCATCTTTTATTTGCTCAGGAGACAATTCTAGTGTCTCAATTGCTTTATACATGCGTTTTTCTTCTTTAGCGGTAGTTTTTTTATATTGTTGGTATTCTCTGTTATCTTTCCAAGCTTGTTTTAGGAATTTGAAAAATCCCATTTTTTCGTTTTGTTTTATATTAAAATCTTTGATATCTTTAATTTTAGAATCATCAACATATACAAGCTGTTCAGGATTTTTCATAAGCTCTTGTTTTACTTTAAATCTACCTACTCTAGACGCTTCTTTTTGGATTTGTGTTGCAAAAATTGCACTACCTAAAGTTGCTGCAAAGCCAAGTATGCTTGTAATGTTTCCTGCATTTTTTAAACCCATTTTGTTGAAGATTTTATTAGCGGCAAGTGAAAATAATCCGCTGAATCCAAATACTCCCATAATTAAGCTTTGTGTCGCAAGTTCCGCATTTTCGGCGTAGTCTTGGGATGCAATATCAATTTTTTCAATAAGTTTTGTGAGTAATTGTTGGTCTTTTTTCGAATTTTCAATCTCTTTAGGGCTTAATTTCTCATCTAAATGCTTTTTATGCTCTTCTAATTCATATTCGAATAATTTTCTTTGGTCTTTATATTCTTTACTTCCGATAGTCATCTCTTTAACGATTGCAAAATTTTCAGAAAGATTTTGCATGAAAGGTTTTTTATCGCTTTCAAGTGACATTTTTGCAGCTCGTTTTTTTGCTTCTTCTATTTGTTCAGGAGTGAGTATTGCAAAACCGTTAGGACTTTTTAAATCTTTTCTCATAGCTTCAAATCTGCCTTTTCTTGAAGCTGATACTTGAGCTTTAGCCGCCCAAGCTTCGATTGGGAATACTGCCGCAGTTGCTACAATTCCACCGATTATTGTTGGAAACAGTTGAGCTATAAGTTTTGGATTTTTTATTTTTTTGAAAACCTTTTGCAATCTTTGATTTACAGCTTCGATGTTAGAAAGTGCAAAGCCTAGTCCGCTGCCCACAAAAGCCGCCATAAAAAGGACTTGTTCTGTAATGCTCTCAGTTGCCATTTCCATATCTTCTGCTCTTTTTTGAGAATATTCATCCATAATATCAATTGCTCTTAGCAGAGTCTTACTTTTTTGAATATCCTCTTGATTAATTGTTTCAGGATGTTGTTCTAGGTATTTTGTGCGTTTAGCTTCAATAATGTCACGATTTTGTTTCCAGATGTTGTATTCTGGAACATGAGTTTTATATGCTTGATAATCACCGAACATTGACATTTGGATATTACCTTCTTGATTCTATTAATATTCATAATAAAAAATTTTGTTACTCTACTTGTAAATTTTTACATTTTGTAATATTTCTAGCTGAAATCCTTAGATTAATTATTAATCTTTACATTCTGCCCTTTTTATGGTCTAATTTTAGTGATTGGGAGAGTTCCCTGAGGATTATATTAGGAGAAGATATGAAAACAGAAGAAAGAACATTTGTTGCTATTAAGCCTGATGGCGTAAAAAGAGGACTAATCGGTAAAATCATTGACAGATTTGAAACAAAAGGTTTTAAAATTGTTGCTATGAAGCTTTTACAAGTAACACCTGAAATGGCTGAAAAACATTATGAAGAACATAAGGGCAAGCCATTTTATAACAGACTTGTTCACTACATAACAAGTGGTCCTATCGTAGCAATGGTAATTGAAGGCTATGAAGCAATCGAAAGTGTTCGTCATATGGTTGGTGCTACAAGCCCTATGAAGGCTGATGTAGGAACTATTCGTGCAGATTTTGCTCAAGTAATGGAATATAACGTAATCCATGCTTCTGATTCTCCAGAGAGTGCTCAAAGAGAGACTGCAATTTACTTTAAGCCTGAAGAAATTTTTGATAACTGGCAATCAATGCTAGAGCTTATTACATATAATGAAGAAAGATTTAATGGATAGGCTTAAAAATGGCAAGTGTTTTTGATAATTTTAGCTATGAATTAATCCATGTGGATTCTAAAACCGGTGCAAGAGCAGGGCTCTTGCATACTCCTCATGGTGATATTGAAACACCAATTTTTATGCCTGTAGGTACAAATTCTACTGTTAAATTAGTAACAAATAACAATTTATACGATACAGGTGCTCAAATAATACTTGGTAATTCTTATCATTTGTATTTAAGAGCAGGGCATAAACTAATTGAGAAATTTGGTGGTATTCATGGCTGGATGAATTGGCAGAAACCAGTATTAACTGATTCAGGCGGATTCCAAGTCTTTTCGCTTGCTCATTTAAGAAAAATTTCTGAAGAAGGGGTTGAGTTTAGAGATCCTAAGGATGGAAAAAAACATTTTATAAGTCCTGAAATTTCTATGGAAATACAACAAGCAATCGGTGCGGATATTATTATGGCATTTGATTGGTGTGCTCCATTCCCTTGTGATTATAAAACAGCAAAAGAGGCAATGGAAAGAACTCATCGTTGGCTAGAAAGATGTATTAAAGCAAAAACTTCCACAAATCAGGCTTTATTCCCTATTTGTCAAGGCGCATTTTATGATGATTTAAGAAAAGAAAGTGCCGCATTTGTATCTTCAATCCCTGCAGTAGGTTATGCAATAGGCGGGCTTAGTGTTGGAGAAGATAAAGAGACTATGAACCATTTTGTAGAGTTAACTGCTCCACTATTACCTCATAATAAACCTCGATATTTGATGGGAGTTGGAACTCCAGAGGATTTATTAGACGGCATAAAACGCGGCGTTGATATGTTTGATTGTGTTCTTCCGACAAGAAATGCAAGACATGGTTCATTCTTCACGTCTGAAGGCAAAAAGCAGATTAAAAATGCTCAATACCAAGAAGATCCAAGACCTTTGGATGAAAATTGTGATTGTTATTGTTGTAAAAATCATTCCAGAGCTTATTTAAGACACCTATATAAATGCAATGAGGGAACTGGTCAAGCTCTGATGTCTATTCATAATATAAAATTCTTAATTGATTTTGCAAAGAATGCAAGAAAAGCAATTCTAGAAGATAGATTTGAAGATTTTTATAACGAAAATTATTCAAAAGTATGTTGTTAGTAGATGAGAAGTTTATAAGTTTAAGAGTTGAGAAGGAATTTTAAAGTCATATTCTAGACTCATTAGTCGCTTGTGATAACCTAAATAATAATATCTATTTTGCCATGTGTTTCGAATGATTGATACCTGTCTTCTAAAGATTGCTTGTTCAGATTAAAATCTTTTGCATAGACGGTGACTTCGTTTCCTTCAAGTTTTATATTTTCTAGTGCGTCGCCTCGTTTTTTGCCACAAGCCATTATTCCATTACAATTATATTCATCAAATGCTACTTCTGCAGCCGCGTTATAAATTCTTTGGCTAATAGTACTTTCTTTATCTCCGGCTTTAGTTTCGATACCACCGATTATTGCAACAGATACGTCGCTGTTATTTGGAATTTTGCGCATTTTTTCAATATCTTTAGCAAGGATTTTTCTTACATTTTCTTCATTTTCTAGCTCAGGAGCTATATGGAATATCTTGTTCATTAGCTTAGAAACTAAAACGATTGCTGTGCAAATGAAAATATTAGGTGTCTTAACTGGAATCTCTGGAGTAACACTGATTCCTTTTGACATTATTAAATTTTTTGCTTCATCAAGTGCTACATCTTTGGATTTTATATAAAAAGGGGCTTGGGTAAATTTTATAACAAGGTCTGACATAAATGTATATTCCTTTCAGAAATATTAAAACCCCATAAAAATAAAATTTGCTATAAAAAAGAAAGGAAAGTTTTTATAATTTTCCTTTCTTTTTTCTTGTTTATGAAATCTATGCTCTGTCTTTAATTTCTTTTTCAATTTGAGCGATAAATTCATCTACAGGAATTGTTCCGATTTGACCAACTCCGCGTTTTCTTACTGCTACAGCATTAGCTTCAATTTCTTTATCTCCGATTACACAAACATAAGGGATTTTCTTATCCTGTAAAGATTCTCTTATCTTGTAGTTCATTGATTCAGATCTATCATCTAATTTTGCTCTAATTCCTAGTGCGCGCATTTTTTTGTATACTTCTGCAGCGAAATCTGCGTGTTTTTCATTAGAAATTGGAACAATGGCAACTTGAGTTGGAGCGAGCCATGTTGGGAAAGCACCTGCATAGTGTTCGATTAAAATTCCATGGAATCTTTCCATTGAACCAAAAATTACTCTATGTAACATAACAGGTGTTTTCATGCTGCCATCTTTATCTTGGTATTTGATTCCAAATCTTTCTGGCAAGTTGAAATCAAGCTGAATAGTTGCACATTGCCAAGTTCTTCCAATAGCATCTTTAACTTTGAAGTCGATTTTAGGTCCGTAGAAAGCACCATCACCTTCGTTGATGTCATATTTCATTCCACGCTTATCCATTGCTTCTTTAAGTCCAGCTTCTGCTAATTCCCAATTAGCTAATTCTCCGACATAGCTTTCTGGACGAGTAGATAGCTCAACTTCAAAGTTCATCTTGAAAATAGCCATTGTATCAGCTACAAAATCGATAATTTCATTGATTTCACTAACTAATTGTTCAGGTGTACAGAAAATATGAGCATCATCTTGTGTGAATCCTTGTACACGAGTTAGCCCGGCTAAAGCTCCTGATTTTTCTTTTCTATATACAGTTCCTAACTCTGCCATTCTTAGAGGTAATGAACGGTAAGAATGCCTATTTGCTTGATAAATCAAGATATGGAATGGACAGTTCATAGGTTTTACTACAAATTGTTCATCAGAATCTTCTTCTTTTTGGATAAAGAACATATTTTCTTTGTAATGATCCATATGTCCTGAAATTTCCCAAAGCTTAGATTTTGCAATTTGTGGAGTATTTACTATTACATAACCACGTTTTCTATGTTCAGATCTCCAATAATTTTCTATTTCTTCTCTTACAATTGCAAGATTTGGATGCCATAGAACTAGTCCACCGCCAATTTCTTCTCTTACTGAGAATAAATCAAGCTGGGTGCCTAATTTTCTGTGATCACGTTTTTCTGCTTCTTCTAAGAATGTTAAATATTCTTGTAAATCTTCTTTATTCCAATATGCAGTTGCATATATTCTTTGAAGCATTTTATTTTTTTCATTACCGCGCCAGTAAGCTCCTGCAACTTTCAAAAGCTTAATTGCATTACCTTTGATATATGATGTGTTTGGAATGTGAGGCCCTGCACATAGGTCATTGAATAAGATATTTCCATCTTTATCTTTTGTTAAATAAAGAGTAGGATTATCGTTTCTGTGCTCCTCTAATAGTTCCGCTTTGTAAATTTCACCTTCTGCTTTGAATTCAGCAATTTTTGCATCTACATCTTTTACTTCATATCTTTCAAACGTTAAGTTTTGTTTGATGATATTTTTCATTTCTTCTTCGATTTTTACAAGGTCATCTTGAGTAAAAGCATAACCGTCTGTCAAATCAAAATCGTAGTAAAATCCGCTGTCAGTAGCTGGCCCGATTGCTAACTTTGCTTGAGGAAACAGCTTTTGTACAGCTTGTGCCATGATGTGTGAGCAAGAGTGCCTTAGCACGCTCAAAGTTTCTTTGTTCTTTTCCATTTTTCTTCTTTCTGTCCTTTTAGGCTATTTGGTAAATTGGGTTTAAAATAATAACATTTATTCTAAAATTTACCCTGCCATTGGGGTGGACCCCCCTAACTGTTTACATTGATAGTTTAGCATAAAAAGATTTTGATTTGTGCTATAATTTCAGGTATGAAAAATTTTGGACTAGTATTTTTAATATTTGTTTTTACATCACTTTGTGCAAATGCAACAGTGAGTACTGATTATCTTCAAAAAGTTTATTCTTGTCAGTGTAATAAAGACGTTACTTTTAAATCAAAAAAAGAGTATATAGATAAATATGAACAGCGTTTGGGGGAAAAATTTATATCTTCAATCGTATATGGTGAAGCTGATATGAAGATTAAAGGCAAACGTAAAAAAAGAGTTTCATATATTTGTATGCTAGAAAATGATACTACTCCGATTTGGGGCTATGTTCTTCCTCGCTAAATACTATAAATATTGCTATTATGAGGATTTTATATTATTATTAGCTAAGTTAGTTTAAATATGAGGATTTATGAATATAGATTTTAATTTGGTTTTTAACCTGTTTTTTATAACTTTTTTGTTATTTTTAAATGGTTTTTTTGTTGCAGCAGAGTTTGCTTTAGTTGGGGTAAGAAAAACAAGAATTGCTCAACTATCCAATGAGGGAAATTTTAGCGCAAAGCTTGCATTAGATGCTTTACATCATATAGATAGATATATTGCAGCTGTGCAATTAGGGATTACAATTTCAAGTCTTGGTATCGGTTGGGTAGGTGAATCTACTCTTGCAAGAATAATTCATCCGCTGTTTTTATTCTTGCCAGAAAAACTTGATATGCTTGCAACTCATACAGTTTCTGTAACTGTTGCATTTGCTATAATAACTATCCTTCACGTTGTAGTTGGGGAATTAATGCCAAAATCTATAGCTCTACAAGATCCTGAAAAGACTACTCTTTGGGTAGCAAAGCCAATGTATGTAATTACAAGATTATTTGCTCCTATGGTGTTTTTATTAAACGGTCTTGGAAATTCTCTTTTGAAGATGATTAAAATTGAGCCTGCAACTTCTCATCATATGGTGCATACAACTGAAGAGTTGAATATGTTAATTGATGCAAGCTGCAAAGGCGGTGTGATTGATGAAAAAGAAGCTGAAATGATTCAGAATGTATTTAAATTTTCTGACCTTACTGCTTCTCAAATAATGATTCCAAGAACAGAAATGGTATGTATTCCTTTAGATATTCAAATTGATGAATTGAATAAGATTTTAATTGAAAATCAATATACAAGATACCCTGTATATGATAAAGACCAAGATCACATTATTGGATTTTTGCATGTAAAAGATATCTATCCGTTGATGGTAAATAATCAAGAAATAAATATTTCATCTTTATTGAGACCTATTTTCCAAATTCCTGAGACGATGTCTGTTAAGTCACTTGCGCTTGAGTTTCAAAAAAGTCATTCTCAAATTGCTATTGTATTAGATGAATTTGGAGGGACTAGCGGACTTGTAACTTTAGAGGATGTTATGGAAGAAGTCTTTGGCGAAGTGCAAGATGAATTTGATAATGAAGATCATACTGATGTTAAAGCAATAAAAGAAAATTGCTACGAAATTTGCGGCAAAATGAGAATGGATGAGTTTTGTGAGTATTTTAATGTAAATTTATCTGATGAGGATGTGAATACTATAGGTGGCTATTTTGTAAAAAAACTTGGAAAAATAGCTCAAGAAAATGATACTGTTGAGGATGATTGTTTTAGATATTGTGTTCTAGAAATGGATTCTCAAAGAATTGCCAAAATTATGGCTGAGAAAAAGTAAGGTTTAGTTTTTTACTAGCAAATTTATTTTTTTGACGTTTTATCTATAAAAAGTCAAAAGAGGTAAGCATGCAAGTATTATATTCTAAATCCCCAACAATATCTGGAAATTATCAGTATCAAAATGTTAATTTTAAACAAAATATCAAAGCTAGTTTTAATGTAATACAAAAACAAAATTTAGATTTATTAAGTGACATAGCTTCTGCATATAAAGAAATCCAATCAATTTTAGATAAAAAAACTATGGCTGGTATAAATAGTTTGGTCAATGAACATAAAGGTTTTAATACTCTTGATGGTCTAACTTTTAAAAATATTAATGAACTTAAAGATTCTGTTTCTTTTGAATTGAAGAAATTAAAATCTTCTATAAATTTTATGAAAATTTTAGTAAAAGATAAAGATGGAAATATAAAAAATGGTTATTTGATTAAAGATGGCTTATATTTAGTAAAAAATTATGATTTAGAATCTCCTAATAAGATTCCACAAGATATAGAATTATATAATTCATCTGAAATTAATGATAATAATTTTAATGAAACTTTATCAGAAATTTTGAATAAAATAGATGAGTTTATGTTTAGTCTTAGAAAATTTGTTTTGAGTAGAAAAGATACTTATTTGAAATTGGAGGACGGTAGAGTTTCTGGTAATATAAAGAGTTTATTGACTTCTGTAATAAATAAGGATAAAAATCTTACAGAGAGTCTTAGAGAAATTCCTCCTGCAAGCTTGAATAGGTATAAAGCAGAATATGAAGATTATTGCTTTAAAATTGGGCAAGTTGCTAATATGTTTAAAAATATTGGAGATAATAAAGAAAAAGTTCTTTTTTCTAATGTTTATAATTCTTATTATGGAAATTTATCAAAAATTTTAGTTTTTAATAGTGATGATACATTAAAAACTGGATATTTGTTGAAAGATGATAAGATAGTTGCTAATTATAATCCAGAATATCCTAATGTTATTCCAGATAAGTTAAAATTTGTTGATATCGAGGAAATGAAATCAGAGCATTTTTCTGCAGAGTTAGAAAATTATTTAAATTTATACAATGATAAGCTTAATAAATATTCCGTGTTTATGATACAGAAAAAAAGGAATGTTCTTGGGCAATTAAATGAGCAAAATCTTAATGAAATTCAAAAAATAGATTCTTTATATCAGAAAATAACAGAATTATTATCAAAATATTCTCTTACTACAATTAATAAAATAAAAGGTGAATTTTCTGATTTTGATTTGTCTGTGCCAAAAAGAGGATATACTTTTAAAAATATTGCAGACGGTACAAAGATAAATATTTTAAAAATGAAATCTTCAAATGATGATAAAATATATAAAATAATTTTATTAAACAATGATAATGAAGAAAAAGCTGAAATTGTTGTAAAAAATTTAAATCAGCCAATAAATAATTATAAATTAACAAAAGAAGAATTAGATGCAAAAGTTGAATTATTAAATAAATTAAATGATTTAAGCATAAAAATGGAAGAGTTTGAAAAATTTATTACAAATAGAGCTTTGCAAGTGAATAAGCCAAAAGAAGCTAAGCCAAAACTGGAAAAAACTGTTAAGGTCGCAAAAGCACCAAAATTATCAAAAGAGGATTCTAAAATATTACTAGATCAATTTAAAGATGTATTAAAGAATTTGAATGGTGATATCGCAAATTTTGATACAAAAATATCAGAAGTGCGTGCGCAAATTCTTGAAATGCTGAATAAATCAAAAGATTAAATTTGCTTTATTATGATTTTGTAGATTGTGTATTTTTAATCCCTGTATAAATTCCAGCACCAGCACCTAAAATACCATTAATTGCAATAGAATTCTTTAATGGTGATTTGGAAAATTGGCATTTCCTAGAAATTAAATCTAAAGCTACTCCAAAACCAAACCAAGAACCAGCCGTTGCAAGTCCGCTATTCATAGGGTTAGTTGTTGTTTTATTTGCACTTTTATTCTTACTATTTGCAGCATAAAAGTTTATTCTGGGATAATTAATTCTATTTATTTGCATATTTATATCTCTTATAATGAAAAAATGCCGATGGCCGGGGTCGAACCGGCACGTAGTTGCCTACACCAGATTTTGAGTCTGGCACGTCTACCAATTCCATCA
>CALVAL010000066.1 GCA_944325535.1 Candidatus Gastranaerophilales bacterium | reverse complement strand
TGCTTATAATATGAGTGTAGTAGTTGATTATTTTTGTAAATTACAACCTCAAGAAGAGCCTCTAGCAAATATTTCTCCCATTATAAGAGAAATAAGGTCTTGTACAGATAAACTATTAGCAGATTTTATTAATAAAGCTGGTTGATATAACTATTTCTATTTTTTGAATATAAATACAACTGCTAGGACTATGAATATAAATCCGACAAGGTAATTCCATTTGAATTCTTCTTTGAGATACCAAACTGAGAAAAATGCAAAAACTGTAAGTGTAATTGCTTCTTGTATAGTTTTTAATTGCACTGCATTATAGCAGTTATATCCGATTCTGTTTGCAGGAACTTGAAAGCAGTATTCAAAAAATGCAATCCCCCAGCTTGCAAGGATTACAATCAAAAGCGGAAGGCTTCTGAATCTCAAGTGACCATACCAAGCAAATGTCATAAAAATATTTGATATTAGCAATAAAATAATTGGTGTTATGTGTCTTAACATAATTAAATTTTAGTACAAAAATTTAAAACTTTAAGAATTTATGTAAATTTATGTGAATATTTTGTGAAAAATTAGTCAATTTTTTTTAGAGAAAAGTTTTTAATTAATTATCCAAGTGTGTAATGGAAAGAAAGGAAAATATTAGTATGAGTATTTCAAAAATTATGTCAAATGAGCCAGTTATTAACAATGCTCAAGCCGCTCCTATGCAAAAAGCAGAACCTGCTCCAGAAAACGCTACAGCTCCTGTAATAGCAGGAAAAGAAGCTTTTGATAATCCAGCAGAAACTGCAGGTAGATCACAGGTAAATTTCAGAGGCGGAAAATTTCTGTCTGTAAAAGATTTGAATAAGCTTGCTACATCTAATATGCTTGATAAAATGTCTGGAGAAGAAATTTCAACAGCTAAAAAGGCAATAATGGAATTAATGGATAAATATAAATGTTCTAATTTATCAGATTTATCTAAAAAATTCCAAACCGGAAAAATTGATGCAGGAGATTTTGCTTGTGATATAGCAGATGCAATTACAAAGCATAATCCAAACGCTAATGTAGATAAAATTGATACGTTTATTTTATCGATAATTTAGTTCAAAAGTGATTTTAAAAAAGATAGAGGCGTTTTACGCTTCTGTCTTTTTTTATTGGAGAATTAAAATATTAATTTTTCCTTAATTTTCTTAATTTTTTTTAATTTCTGCGGTATAAGTATACTTGTAGAGTGAGTTAGTTTCACTTTTGGTAAAGAATTTGAAAAGATGCAATAGTGCAGAAATAGGAGGATATTATTATGGCATTAAAACCATTACAAGACAGAATTGTTATCAAAGTTATCGAAGATACTGAACAAACTTCAGGTGGAATTTTTATTCCTGATAGTGCAAAAGAAAAACCTCAAAAAGGTGAAGTTGTTGCAGTAGGCGAAGGTAAAACTAATGATAAAGGTGAAAAAGAACCTATGGGAGTTAATGTAGGCGATATCATCCTTTATGCTAAATATGCTGGAACTGATGTGAAAATGGATGGAGTAGAATATAAAATTCTTTCTATCAAAGATGCTCTAGCAGTAGTTGAATAAATTTAGAAACTGTTAAAAAATTAGTAAACTAGTGAATAGTGATTAGTGACTAGTGAATAGACGTTATGAATCATAAAGACTTAGAGGTTTGGAAAAAATCGATGGAATTGGTTACAGAAATTTACAAGATAACTTGCGAGTTTCCTGATGAAGAAAAGTTCGGATTAGTAAATCAAATTCGTCGTGCAGCAATTTCAATACCATCTAACATAGCAGAAGGTTCTGCAAGAATTTCTGATAAGGAAAATCTAAGATTTGTTGATATTGCTTGTGGTTCATTAGCAGAATTAGAAACTCAGTTATTGATTTCTGTGCAATTAGGATATTGTAAAATGGACAAAACTCAAATTTTGATTGAGAAAATTGATAATATTGGTAGAATGCTTTCTGGATTAAAAAAGCACTTAAGAAATAAAATATAAATCTATTCACTACTCACTATTCACTATTCACTTTCAAAAGATAAATTAGAAAAGGAGATATATACAATGGCAAAAAGAATAGTATTTGAAGAAGAAGCAAGAAAAGCTCTTCTAAACGGTATTGATGCTGTAGCTGATGCCGTAAAAGTTACATTAGGACCAAAAGGTCGTAACGTTATTTTGCAAAAGAAATTTGGTGCACCTCAAATTGTTAATGATGGTGTTACAATTGCAAAAGAAATTGAATTACAAGATGGTTTAGAAAATGCTGGTGCTCAATTATTAAAAGAAGTATCATCAAAGACTAATGATGTAGCAGGTGATGGTACAACAACTGCATCTGTTCTTGCTCAAGCTATCGTTAGAGAAGGTTTGAAGAACTTAACAGCTGGTGCTAATCCAATGTCTATGAAACGTGGTATTGATAAAGCTGTTGAAATTTCAATCAATAAGATTAAAGACTTATCAAGACCTGTTAATACAAAAGAAGAAATAGCTCAAGTTGCAGGAATTTCTGCTGGTAATAATTCTGAAATCGGTGAATTAATTGCTGAAGCAATGGAAAAAGTTGGACATGATGGTGTAATCACTGTTGAAGAAAGTAAATCTTTCGGTACTAATTTGAAAGTTGTTGAAGGTATGCAATTTGATAAAGGTTATATTTCACCTTATTTTGTAACTGATCCTGAAAGAATGGAAGCAGTTTTAGAAGATGCTTATGTTCTTTGTGTTAACAAAAAAATTAATTTAATTGCTGATTTAGTACCTGTTCTAGAACAAGTAGCTAGAGATGGTCGTTCATTATTGTTAATAGCTGAAGATGTTGAAGGTGAAGCTTTAGCAACTTTAGTAGTTAATACAATGAGAAAAGTCCTAAGAGCAGTTGCTGTTAAAGCTCCAGGATTCGGTGACAGAAGAAAGGCTATGTTAGAAGATATCGCAATCCTAACAGGTGGTCAATTATTCACTGAAGAATTAGGTATCAAATTAGAAAATATAACAACTGATATGATGGGTCTTGCTAAACGCGTTACTGTTACTAAAGATGAAACTACTATCGTTGTAGGTAATGAAACAAAAGAAGCAGTTGCAGAACGTGTAAGACTTATCAAAAAACAAATCGAAGCATCTGATAGTGAATATGATAAAGAAAAATTACAAGAACGTATGGCAAAATTATCAGGTGGTGTTGCAGTAATTGAAGTTGGTGCTGCTACTGAAATCGAATTAAAAGAAAGAAAATTGAGAATCGAAGATGCTCTAAACGCAACAAGAGCTGCTAATGAAGAAGGTATTGTTCCTGGTGGTGGAGTTGCTCTAATTAGAGTTCAACAAGAATTAGAATCAAAATTGAATACAATCGCATTTGATTCTGATGACGAAAAGAGCGGTTATAAAATTCTTATGGCAGCTTTAGATGTTCCTCTAAGAGCTATCGCATTCAATTCAGGTGCAAAATCTGATGTTGTAGTAGAAAATGTAAGAGCTGAAAAAGATGCTTATGGTTATGATGCATTACTAGATAGATACACTGATATGTTCGCAGCTGGTATTGTTGACCCTGCTAAAGTTACAAGAAGTGCTTTAGAAAATGCTGCATCAGTAGGTTCTATGCTTCTTACAACTCAAGCTGCTGTTGTTGACATCCCTGAAGAATCTAAGGGACCTGATATGTCTGCTATGGCTGGCATGGGTGGTATGGGCGGTATGATGTAATTTAGCTCATATTAATGATTTTAAAAGAGGAAAAGTTTTTACTTTTCCTCTTTTTTAGTAGCAAAAAATTTTTTTACAAGGTTTATGTTATTGTTATGAATATAAATCAATCAACATATAATTATCAAAACAATAGTTTTAAAGCCTCTGCTTTGAAGGTAAGTAAAGCTAATCTTGAATTTTTATTACGTCAAGGTAAATCTTATCAAGAAATTGCGAAAATTTATGATAAATCTGTAGCTTGGGTTGCAAAAATTATTGAGCGCTACAATATTAAAGGCATTACCGTTATAAACAAAGAAAATATTGCCGATGTGATTGATAATTTGATGAAAAAAGGTGCTACTATTCTTGAAATGCAAGAAGCAACTGGTCTGTCTGCAGATAGAGTTAAATTATTTATTTATGCAAATCGAGTAAGAAAAGTAGGACAGAATAAGAGTTTAGAAAAAGCAAAAGAAAAAATATCAGAATTTGCTGCTTGCAGCAATAGTCAAATACTTGAATTTAAAGAAAATATTTCTGTTGAAGAGTTAGCGAAAAAGTATAACTTAAGTCCAATTACTATAAGAAATTATCTTTCTAAATTGAAGGACAATATTTAAGCCAAAAGTTTATTGTATATTTGGTTGTATTTTTCTATAATTTCAAATGTCCAGTCGGAATTGTAGTTAATAGCATTTTTAGTAATCAAGTTCCAACTAGCAGGATTATTTGTGTACAAATTCAGTGCTTTTATGACCAAATTAAAATATGTGTCATATACATTTTCATTTGCTAAAAGGCTATGTTTAGTTTTAAAACCGTTACCATATGCTATATCATCAAAAATATCTGAAATTGTATCATTAAAGATTCCACATCTAGATGCAATTGGGATACAGCCATTATTCATAGATAAAAAATGAATGCTAGATTTAGTATTATATCTATTAGGTAGGAATATTATGTCTGCAGCAGCTAAGAATTGTCCCAGATTAATTTCACCATATATGAACAACCAGCGTCCTGAAAATTCGCTATGTTGTTCTATAAAATTTAGCCAAGATTTTATGTAATTGTGTGGTGTTAATTCATTAAGGTTTATAATAATTTGTACATTTTTATTTAGCTCAAATAGTTTTAGCACAGTATTTAAGCTAATATCTATGCCATCTGGGAAAATATTATTTGTGAGTTTTATAAATATTAATGGTGCTTCATAAAATGAATCAAGATAACCATGAATTTCGTACTCATTAGATTTGAATAAATTTTGATCAATAAAATTAGTTTTTATTCTATTATATGAAAATTCTTTGATTAAATATGATTTATTTTTATTTCTTAATTCTCTAAAATTTTCCGAATTGAAGTTTTGGTATATTTTTGTTTTTTTTGAACTATTTCCGTATGAAAAATATGTGCTTTTATTTTTTAATTTTTCAATTTGTTTGGATAGCTTTCCACAAATTTCCGGTCTTTTAAAAATTTCTTCGTAATACGTTTTAGATATTACACCCCAATAATCCGCTTTTTTGAGTGTATAGAACATAGGGTTATAAAAATTTTCTCCTTCAAATGTTATTTTAGGAAAAAGTTTTAATATTCTAAAATTCATTTTATTAAAAATAATATTTTCTTCAATATCATCGCATTTATCAATATATTTACGGAATTTAGGATAATTTTGATAAATAAAATCTATACATTCTTGAATTTGGTAAAAACGTTTTTTGTTATGGATATTGAATAATTTAGCTATGTAATTTTTTATTATTTTGTCATTACAGATTTTTTTCATTTGTACTTTTGATGCAAGGTTAATCGTAGCCCAAAACGGTTCCAGCTTAGTTGATTCTATTTCTGAAAAATCTCTAATGATTTGGATTACTTTTATTGAAGAATTCCATTGAGACTCAAATTCTGCACCAAGAAAAAATGGTATTTCTTCGCATTGTATAATCTGTGGTGAAAGTTTTTTGGCACAAATTCTTAGAGCTTTTATATAAGGAGCATAACTTTCGAATTTTGAAAAGTTTATCTCTCCCAGTCTAGGGATAAATAATGCAAATATTTCAATATTGTCAAAATTTTGTTTGTATTTATACAGTTTTGCTTCAAAATTTTTATTTTGTACGAAAAAATCAAAGCAAATATCAGTTTTTTCCAGTTCACTTATATCAAAAGCTGGAATCAATACTTTTACATTTTTATCAGGATATTGTCTGCATAAATGTGAAATAAAATCTTTAGGAATATCATTTTTAGTAATAATTAGAATTTCTTTAAAACTTTTTTCTTTTTGCAGTTTTTTTTGTATTTTTCCCACAAAAAGTTCAAAATTCGATTTTATTTCATCAAAAAAAGTACTTTTTGAATATATTGGATTTTCTAATTTTTCTATAGAATTATCACTTTTTTTTAAATGTATTTGAGTGTTATAAGTTTTCTCCATAACTCAAAAATTATCATGTTTACAAACTTAAATCAAGAATTCTTGGTAGTATGAATATTAAGAAATTTTACGTTTTTTATATTGAATGAAATTTAATATAAATTTTAGACTTTTAACTAATATAGTATTGTTTTCGAGGATTATATGGTAACAGGTATTTCTTCAAATCTATATAAGACAATAATGTCCTGTAAAAATGATGATAAATTAATCAATCATCCTAATAGCATTTTTTCTCAAAAACCCGTGATTGAGCAAATTCCTTCTAAGTACACAAAAAAAGAACTAGAATTTCGTGAATTAGAGGTTGGAGAGCTTAAAGAAATTCCTGATTCTGTAAAGACGAGTTTTCTTAATAACGCTGCATATGTTTATTTGAAATATTCTCCATTTAGAAAATATGCTGTTGTGGAAAATAAAGGAATAAATTATTCAAATCCAAAACTAAGAGATGTTGATGTATGTCTTGCTAAATATGCTTGTAAAGTTGCGGATGAAATGGAGACTGCAACAGCTTGTTATACAGGAACTAAACATGCGTTATGGGCAGCAGGTGTAATTGATGATTATGGTGATATGCCTAAAGGCAGTGCATATATGGCAACAGAGTATTTTGATAAATATCCTGAAAAGTTTGAAAAGTTAAATGTTAAAAAAGAGGATTTAAACAAACTTCCAGCAGGTATTATAGTTGTATATGCAAGAGAAGGAGAACATGGTCATATTGCAATAACTAATGGCAATGGGCAAGAAATGAGTGATTGTACTGATAATATGCGTTGGCTTGATGATCAGGACGATAAGGCAACATTTGCCGTTTACAGACTTACTGATAACTGGCATTATGATTCAAAAACGAAAAAATTAGTGTTTAATAAATAGTTCTAGCAAAAATTATTTTTACGGGTTTATATAAAATTATAGTAGATTATTATATCTTAATACTCTATTGACACTTTTTTATTGAAAAGTGTATACTCAAAAAAGATAAGTACATGTGTATCGCATAAGTAGTTTTTCATTTTATCTTGAAACGGATGATAGAATGAAAAAAGTGTAGGGAACAGTCAGCCTTAATGAGAATAAATAGCGCTAACAATGTCAATTTTAGAGGTCCTTTGGATGGCACTATTACAAGTGTATTAAGAACTTGTGATATGAATGAAATGGTTAATGCCGTAGGACTTGATATCGGAGCGATGGTTATTCCTCGTGCTTATTATGATACAAAAGCCAGAAATGAGTATGCTGGGGCTGAGACTTTTATAAGAGAAGCTAGTGGGACTTTTATTAACTGTCTTGCAGCAGGTATTTTTGCAAAAATAATTTCTAAAATTGCTTCAAAGCGTGTTATGCCGGAAGTAAAAATGAATCCAGATAGCTGGTTTACAAATGATTCACTGGAAGTTTTAAAATCTGCTTGGGATGGTAATGATAAAAAATATGTCAAAAATGTTTTAAATAATTTATCCGGTCGTGATGGACATAAAATTAATCGTTTCAAAGATATTAATTGGAAAAAAGTCGAATGGATTGATGAAGCTAGATGGAACAAAATCGAGTGGGGAAATCCAAAGTTTCATAATGTTCAAGATAGATTAAAAAGTGAAAAAGGGTTTGTCGAAGTACTTGTTGAGTTAATGAACGAGAAAAGTATTCATAAAGATGATAAAAAGCACCTTCTTTCTATATTAGAAAAACGCTTAACTAATGCTTTGGGGGCAGAACGTGATATAGAATTGAATATTAAAGGCAAAAAGCTTGATGCGAAATTGGAAAATATCCTAAGAGATACTATAGATATGGGCAGAGACGTATTTAAACCTAATAAAGGCAAAAATGCCGAACTTGCATTGGAGAAAATTGCAAAAGTAAATAAAATTAAGGTTTTTGGAGCAATTACTCTATCTTGTTTATTAGGTTTAACAAATCAGTATATGAATAGAAAAATTACTGAAAAACGTACTGGTAAAAAAGGTTTTGTAGGAGATGTTGATTATAACTCTGCAAATAGAGCTGTACAAAAAGAAGATAAAATGCTTCCGATAAAAAAATTGGGTGCAAGTGCTTTGATGATTGGAATGGTATTCAGCGTAATGGGCGTTAAAAATTTCAAACAGTTTGTCAAAAAACTTGAATTTAGCGGACCTATTACAAGCGGAAATGCAATTAAGACAGTATATGCAGCAAATATCGTTGGTAGATTTATGGCAGCAGACAATGGAACTGAGCTAAGAGAATCTATGACAAGAGATTATTTAGGTTTCTTAAACTGGCTTGTATTTGGTGGATTTGCTGCGAAGGGCGTTGCTAATTTGTTAGATAAAAAGGGTGATAAATTATTTAATTATACTAAAAAAGGCTCAGGACTTAAGCATTGGCTTAATGATATGAGTCTAAAAACTCATAATGAAATTGCATCTAAGGGTTCTAAATTTGCAAGAGAAAATATGTGGAAATTAAATCTTGCACACGCATCAGGTATCGCATATTCAGCGATTACTTTGGGAATTTTGCTTCCTATGATGAATGCTAAAATTACTGAAAGAAAAAGCAGAGCTAAATCAAAAATCGCCTAAAGAAAACTGATATATACTTATTCTCCTTTTTGGAGTATTATTTAATTTGTAATAGTTAGGAGAAATTGATAATTATGATAATGATTGCAGTAGCTTTACTTTTGAGTATGGTTTTATGTCTACTATTTGGCGTTCCATATATTGATTTTTTAAGAAAAAAAACAATAGGCCAGTACATTCTTGATTTAGCTCCTGAAGCTCATGCTAAAAAAGCTGGCACTCCTACAACTGGCGGTGTTTTTATTATTGCAGCGATTATAATTTCTTCTATTGTTACCCTGCTTATGGCTCAGCAAATGGATAAATCAGCTTGGATAATTTTGATTACATTATTATTTATGGGATTAGCCGGCTTGCAAGATGACTATTTAAAAATAAAAGGTCAGGAAAATAAAGGGCTAAGTCCTAGAGGGAAATTAGTAAGACAAATTTTAATTGCATTAATTCCTACAGTATTTGCAATGAATAATTATGGAACAGTTATTACTCTTGGCTCAAAGACCTTGGATTTAGGACTTTTATATCCGATTTTCGCGGTATTTGTTGTAGTAGGTGCTTCAAATGCTTATAATTTAACAGATGGCTTAGATGGGCTTGCAGCATCTACTGGGATTCCAGCATTTTTAGCTTGTGGAATTTTAGCATACGTAGGTGGACATAGCGCTGCAGCGATAGTTGCTGCAACTGTTATTGGTGCATTAATTGGTTTTTTAAGATATAACAAGCCAAAAGCTCAAGTGTTTATGGGCGATACAGGTTCACTTGCTCTAGGTGGCTTATTAGGTACACTTGCAGTATTAGGAAGATGTGAAATCTTGCTTGCAATTTTTGGTGGAGTATTTGTTATGGAGACTCTATCAGTAATTTTGCAGGTAACTAGCTTTAAGTTAACTGGAAAAAGAATTTTTAAAATGTCACCTATTCATCATCACTTTGAATTATGCGGACATTCTGAAATAAGAATAGTAAAAGAATTTACTTTGGTCTCTTTTATTCTTTCAGTCATTGCAGTTGTTCTTAATTTTGTGTTATAAGATAATTCCAACTGCTTCACTAATATCTTGAAATTCGTTGTAGGTATTTTGGAGATATTCTTCTAGTATCTTTCCAAAGCTATATAATTCTACAACTGTTTCATAATACCAATCACTTTCAATGCAAAATAAAAGTAATGATAGCGCTTGTTTTGCCGTAATTAATCTTATTGAATGTTCTTCAAGTTTGTTTTTTATTTCATTTGTTATTGTATTATTCATTTTAACCCTCATATTTAAAATATTGAACAATATAATTCAATATTACATTAAACAATTTAATTATGTCAAGATTTGATTATAATTATTAAAAATTATTGTTTATTAAATTATAATAAATTTATGAATGCGATTAATGAAGTAAAAATGCTTGCTGCAAAAAAGGGTGTAACTCTAACATCTCTTGCAAAATATTTATCAGAACACTCTGGAAAAATTTATTCTATTAATAATCTATCTAATAAATTAAGGTCAAATACTATTAGATACTCGGAAATGAAAATGATAGCCGAAGCTTTGGATATGGAGCTTCTATTTGTTGATAAAAAGTAATATTTTAAACAAATAAATTGATTTATTTTATTTACTGTTTGAGTTAAAATTAAAACTATTCGGAGAGTTCGTGATGAGTGAAAAAGTTTTAATTTTAGGTCTTTCAAAAAGCGGAATTTCTGCCGCTGAATATGCTTTAAAAAAAGGATATGATGTCTATATTACAGAATCAAAATCATTAGCTGATTTAAAAGAAGAATATCGTACAAAAATGGATGGGCTTAAGGCGCGTGGAATAAAAATAGAGTGTGGATATCATAGTGATGAATTTATTTCCAACTCATCTTTTGCGATAACAAGTCCTGGAATTCCACCAAAATCTGAAATCTTTAGAAGATTGAATGAAAAAAATATCAAGATAATCTCAGAAGTAGAATTTGCATACTTAAATACAGATATTCCTTTTATTGTAATTACAGGAACTAATGGTAAGACTACTACTACCGCATTAGTTTCGCATATTTTGAGCAAGAATTTTTCTGCTCCTGTATGTGGAAATATCGGCGTTCCACCAACTTCTTTAATTGGTGAAAAACATGATTATTTAGTTTGCGAAATGAGCTCATACCAAGCTCAAATGACTGAAAAATTTAAGGCTAAAATAGCTTGTTGGACTAATTTTACACCTGATCATATTGATTGGCATAATGGCTTAGAAAATTACTTTAATGCAAAAGCAAAAATATTTTTACCACCTCAAGAGCCTGAATTTGCGATTTTGAACTTTAATGATGAGCGATTAGTAGAGTTTTCTAAAAAGTGTAAAAATGTTATTTTCTTTGATAAAAAAGAGGATTGTGGAATATTTGATGATTCTATTTTTTATAAGGGAGACGAAATTATTTCACTCAAAGATTGTCCGCTAGTTGGTCATCATAATTATCAAAATATAATGTGTGGAATAATTATCG
>CALVAL010000065.1 GCA_944325535.1 Candidatus Gastranaerophilales bacterium | reverse complement strand
TCTACCTCCCCTCTCACAAAACTTGACATTTAGTCAACTTTTGTTCGGCAGAGTGCCACAAGGGCATGCGGATTATTAAATTTTCATTAGCTCAAACAAGCTACTAGTTAAATATAATATAAAAATATTTAGAAGTCAAACAAAAAGGAGTAGAAAATTTTTCTACTCCTTTTATTCAATTCTTTATTCAAAGAAATTAAGCTTCTTGACCTTCTTTTTGTTTGTTTAAAAGATCTTGTAGTTTGTTCATAATCTCTTCGCTTTTTTCTTGAGCATCAGAAATTAAGTTATCAGCTTTTCTTTGAATATCTTTTACAGTTTCATCTGTTTTTTTTGCCATATCAGAAGCCATATCACCAAGCATTTCTCTTGTTTCTGCTCCTGATTTTGGTGCTAAAAGAATACCTGCTACAGCTCCAATTGTTGCACCAATTGCAAATCCTGCTAAAAATCTTGTTACTGACATAGTCTTATCTCCTTCTTTTGTAGTTTAACTTCTTTCAAAAATTTTTGTATTATCCGATTGTTTATTTTTTCTTACTGAACATTTTAAATGCTGCACAAAGTCCGCTAGTAAAGCCTTTAGAAATTGAGCCTGTAACACTAGCTAATTTTGCAAGAAGGTTTAATGGTGAATTTTTTATTGCATTTTTTATTCTATTTACCCCTTCATCAGTTTTTATAATAATACCGCTTACAATTTCTACGGATTTATTTATATTTTTTAATGTAGGCTCAAGTTCTGTTTTTACTATTGTAGCAGTATCATTAACATTTTTTGTAAGTTTTGATAAATCAAATAATACTTTGAATAGCATACCACCTACTAGAATAACAATGACTCCAGTAGCATATGCTAAAAAAGTTAATCCTTGATATAGTTGAGTTGTTTCCATCAATTTTTTCCTTATTAATTAAAATCGTAATCAGAAATATCTTCTAATTCTTTTGCTTTTCTCATTTTTTTTGATTTAAGCATATTCCCGAATTTTTTGTATTGTTTTTCTAATTTATATTTGAGTAAGTCAATTGAATCCATTGCTTGCTTTTTTGCTTCGTTAACAGCTGGAGAGTGCTTTTCTGCTAAATCACAAACGGTATCTTTTAGTTTTTCTCTCATTTCAGCTCCAGGTCGTGGTGCATATAAAATACCCGCAACGATTCCTCCGATTACGCCTGCTAAAAGTCCTATTCCAAATCCTATTGAAGATTTTTCTTTGCTCATAATATATTACCTCTTTCTTATTATTTCTATTCAAATATTATATCACATTTTCAAGTAGGGATAAACCCTTCCAAGCGGCATTTAAAACTTTGGATTTTCTTAGTCTTTTAACAACTTTTATATTAATACTCCAAAATAGAATTGCTGACATTAGACTCTTTACTAAGCTTAGGATAATTTCTTCTTTTTTTTCATTAAAATTATCTACAAATTCTTCACTAAGTTCTTTTAATTGCTCGGAAATAGCTTTTGCAAGAGCTGTAATATCTTTGATATCTGCTCTTTTGTTTATAAGAGCTTCGCTCAATTTGTTTATTTTGATATCTAATTTAAACAAGCTATTAAATACTGTAAAAGCTATAATAATTTCTGCAATAAAGACTATAGATATAAAAAATAGAAAAATCATATTTGTCCGTTCATATTTGTATTATTATATGATTATATTTTAGATTTAGCTAAAATAAAATACACTTGGAGGATTATTTCTTGTGATAAGTTGGAATTTTTATAGTGCATTAATATTTGCAAAGAGTTTGTATTTTATCCTTAAAACTACAAAGCTTTCTGCTGGTACGTCAATTATTGGGCGTTATGTTTTGAGTATTGATAAAGATTTTCTTTTGCATTGTAATCCTTATATTTCAACAAAAATTAATGTCACAGGGACTAATGGTAAAACTACTACATCAGGGCTGTTATCGCATTTAATGCAAAAAAGCGGGCATAGTGTTATTAATAATGCTATGGGAGCTAATATGTTGAATGGGGTTGTGAATGCCCTAGCAACATCACTTGATACTTCAAAGAAAACTGATTTTTCAGTGATTGAATCAGATGAGGCTTATTTAACTAAAATTTATGATAAATTTGATGCGGATTATTTAGTAGTTACTAACTTATTTAGAGATCAGCTGGATAGGTATGGTGAATTAGAGACGACTAAGAGGTTTATCCAAGATGGAATTAATAAAAAGAAAAATATTACTTTATTTTTGAATGCAGATGATCCTCTAGTAGCAAGTTTTAATGCAGATAATAAGATTTTTTACGGTGTAGAAAATGTATATTATGCAGATGAGAGTCTTAAAAATAAATCTGATATAGAAGAAATATTCAGATGTCCTTGCGGCAAAGAGCTTAAATATTCTAAAAAGTTTTATGCTCAACAAGGTCACTATTATTGTGATTGCGGATATACAAGGCCTGAACTGAAATATAAAGCTGATGTTACCCTTTATAAGGATTGTTCTGTTTTGAAAATAAATGGTCATTCTTATGAGGTGCCTCTTGTAGGACTGTTTAATGCTTATAATGCATTAGCAGCAATTTCATTGTGCTTAGAGCTTGGAATTAGTGATGTTGAAGAAAACCTCGCATCTTTCAAGGTCGCTTTTGGTAGAAGCGAGGTTAAACATTTAAACGGGAAAAGAGCTCTTATACAGTTGATTAAAAATCCAATAGGTGCAAATGAAGTATTAAAAACTGTCGATTTAGACTCTAATATTTTAATAGCAATTAACGATAATTACGCAGATGGACGTGATGTCTCCTGGCTTTGGGATGCTCAATTTGAATCAATTAAAGATGCAAAAAATGAAATTGTTGTATCAGGACTTAGAGCCAATGATATGGCATTGAGACTAAAATATGCAGATGTAGCAGAGTCAAAAATAAAAATAATTCCTAATCTTGAAAAAGCTATTGATTATATTTCTAGAACGGCTGATAATAGTATTACAATAATGCCTACCTATACAGCATTATTGAAGATAAACAAAATGAAGGAATTTAAGGAGTAAGGAATGTTATTAGGTGTAAATATAGATCATGTTGCAACTTTAAGGAATGCAAGAGGTGGGATAGAGCCTGATGTATTAACAGCAGCTAGAATTTGTAAAGAGTGTAATGTAGCTTCTATTACTACTCACTTGAGAGAAGATAGAAGACATATAAAAGATGCTGATGTAGAAGCAATAAGAATGCTGCCTCGTGTTAGATTGAATTTAGAAATGGCTATGACAAAAGAAATGCAAGAAATAGCTCTTAGAATTCGACCTCATGCTGTATGCATTGTGCCGGAAAAAAGACAAGAAGTTACAACCGAAGGCGGCTTGGATGTCGCATCACAATTGGATTGGGCAATTGAATTTACTCGTCCGCTTCTAGAGAAAAAAATTGAAGTCAGTTTCTTTATAGATCCTGATGTACATCAAATTTCAGCAGTATCTAAAACCGGAGCACCTTTTATTGAATTGCATACAGGAAGATATTCAGAAGCTTTTGGTACTATGGAAGAAGAAAAAGTTTTCGAAGAGTTGAAGGGGGCAGCTATTTTTGCTAAGAATTTTGGGCTAGGTGTTAATGCAGGACACGGCTTAAATTACCAAAATGTAGGTAGAATGCATGAAATTCCTAATTTGCATGAGCTTAATATCGGCCATTCAATTATTTCAAGAGCAATATTTGTAGGGCTAGAACAGGCAATTAAAGAGATGAAGGCTCTTGTAGAGGTATAGAAAGGTATATATATGAAATCAAAAGAAGAAGTTGTAAAAGAAATGCAGCTTGTAGTAGAGCAAATGCGATTAGATGATATAGAAGAGAATCCGGATTCGGAAAATGAAATGTTCGTATGTAATGCTTGTGGTGATACAAAATCCCTAGCTGGTTCAGTTCAGTACGGACCTTATAGACTATGTAATGACTGTGTCCTATATGCAGAAGTAGGATTTGAATTAGGGCAAATTAAATCTATTGATGATTTGATTGAAGCTATGGAAGATAGACGATTAGAAGCAGATTGTGAATTTTTATTGCAAGAACAAAAAAGATTAGAAAATTAGGGTAAAGATAAAGTTTACTAGAATAAATAGCAAATATTTTAAATTAACCCCAAATTATATTATATAAATAGCAAATAGAAATAGTTAAAAGAAAGGAAGTCGAAATGAGAATAGCACCTATTAGTAATGCAAATGTAAGTACAAAATCTAAATGGATTAAAAATAGTAATGATCCGAATGTTTTGATTCAAAAAGTTAATGCAAAAATTGCAGAAACAAAGCTTAGTCATAGGCTAACTCTTCAAGATAGAGTTGCAGATATGCTTTTAAATAGCAAAAATTCTGTTATTCCTAATGCATATCTTTCTGCTGTTAATGAGTTTGATTCACTTCCTAAGAATGAACAAGATGTTCTTTTATTAGCTGCAAAATGTAGAAAAGACTAATTTAGAATCACTTTTTGGAATTTTTAAGCTTTTATGAATTTAATTTGTGAAAGAATTTTTTAAATCATCAATAATATTTAATATTATTGGTGATTTAATTTTTAGAAATTATTGATAATATTCTTTATGCTTTATTTAGAAGTAATGTGGAATAAAAACTCTTTTTGTAATAAAATGTCTTGAGAGAAAGTTCAACTTGAGATGAGGTGGTATAAATGTGGGAATATTCAGAGAAGGTTTTGGATCACTATAGAAACCCTAGAAACGTTGGTAAAATCGAGGATGCTGATTTAATCGGAGAAGCTGGCTCATTAGCTTGTGGTGATTCATTAAAATTATATATAAAATTAGATGGAAATGTAATAAAAGATGCTAAGTTTCTAACTTTTGGTTGTGGCTCTGCTGTTGCAAGCTCAAGTATTTTAACAGAAATGATTATAGGTAAGACTATAGAAGAAGCTGCAAAAATTACCAATAAAGATATTGCTGCAGAACTTGATGGACTACCGCAAGAAAAAATGCATTGTTCTGTTATGGGACATGAAGCATTAGAGGATGCCTTAAAGAAATACTACGGAGAAGATGAGGATATTTTTGATTATACCGAAGATCATTCTCATTCTGGAGATAAAATTGTATGTACTTGTTTTAATGTTACTGAAAATCAAATTTGGGAAGCTATTAAAGTAAATGGACTTAAGACAGTTGAAGAAGTTACAAATTATACAAAAGCAGGCGGTGCTTGTGGAAGATGTAAGGGCGTTATCAAAGATATGATAGAAACATATCTCAAAAAAGAAGCCCAAGTAAAAGAACTTACTCCAACTCAAAAAATATTGAAAATAAGCAAAGTCATTGAACAGCAAATTTCGCCTCAGCTTCAGAAAGATGGGGGGGATATCGAATTAATTGATGTCGAAGGAAATATTGTAAAGGTTAAACTCACAGGCATGTGTAGTGGCTGTAAAAATGCAGCTATGACATTAAAGAATTTTGTAGAGACTATTTTAAAAGACAAAGTCGATTCAAATCTTGTAGTTGAGCAAGTATAAGAGATTTATTTAATGAAGGAAAAAAAAATGATTTATTTAGATAATAATGCTACAACAAAAGTTGATGAAAAAGTCGTAGAGGCAATGCTTCCTTTTTTGAAAGAAGATTACGCAAATCCTTCCAGCATGTATGATTTTGCGAAGAAGCCTGCTGCTGCAATGAAAGAAGCTAGAGCCCAAATAAGAGACTTTATTGGAGCTGAAAATGAAAAAGATGTCTATTTTACATCTTGTGGTTCTGAATCTGCAAATATTGCAATTAGAGGAGTCTTAGATTGTAATAAAGAAAAGAAACATATAATTACTACAAAGGTCGAACATCCTTGTGTTTTGAATACTTATAAATACTTTGAAAAAAATGGTTATGAAGTAGATTATATTGGAGTAAATTCTCAAGGGGAATTAGATTTTGAAGAATTAAAATCTAAACTTAGAAAAGATACCGCTCTAGTTTCGGTTATGTGGGCTAATAATGAAACAGGGGTAATAAATCCTGTAGAAGAAATTGGGGAATATATTAAATCAAAATCTCCGGATACAAGATTTTTTGTTGATGCTGTTCAAGCGGCAGGAAAGATTCCTATGAATGTAAAAGATACAAAAATTGATTTATTAGGAATTTCTGGACACAAGTTTCACGCTCCGAAGGGAGTTGGTGTATTATATGCACGCCCAGAGGTGAGATTTACTCCTCTAATTATAGGTGGGCATCAAGAGAGAGGCTTAAGAGCTGGTACAGAAAATGTTCCTTATATTGTAGGTATTGGAAAAGCTGCAGAGTTAGCTCAAAACGCGCTTGATTATGAATTAAAAGAAGTAAAACGTCTTCGTGATAAATTAGAGCAAGGAATTTTGAAAAATGTATTTAATGCAAGATTAAATTCCTCTATTTCAAATAGGGTCCCAAATACAGCAAATATTGGGTTTGAATATGTTGAGGGGGAGTTGATATTGCTACACTTGAGTGATATTGGAGTCTGTGCAAGTTCAGGAAGTGCCTGTACATCTGGTTCGCTAGAGCCTAGTCATGTTCTAAGAGCAATGGGTATACCATTTACAGCTTTACACGGTTCTATTAGATTCAGTTTATCAAGATTTACTACAGAAGCTGAAGTAGACTATGTAATAGAGAAATTACCTGCTATTATGGATAAATTGACATCATTATCACCATTTCAAGATGAATTAGCGGAACTAAGAAAACGTAGAAGCTAAAGGGTAAATGAATTATACACAGAAAATCTAATAAAGAAAGGTTTGGAGTATGGAACATATTTCTGCTTATATAATTAAGTTCATCGAAACTCATATGAAATTTGTCATCGGAGTCGGAATAAATATATTATTAATTTGGCTTGGATGCAAAATTGTCGATGTTTTTTATAATAAGCTTGAGAGAAAGCTAAGAGCGAAAAATTCAGACTCTGCGTTATATAATTTATTACCAGTGCTTTCAAGAATATTAAAAGCAACCATTGTTTTCATACTACTTGCAGGATTTTTACAAAGTTTTGGCTATAATGTTTCATCGCTAATTGCAGGTTTTGGAATTACAGGTTTAGCAGTCGGTTTTGCAGCAAAAGAAGCTATTGGTAATATTTTTGGCTCAGTTGGATTATTGGCTGATAGAGTATATAAAATCGGTGATTATATAAAATTCAACGGCTATGAAGGGACTGTAGAAAATATTAATCTACGTTCGACATCTGTTAGAACTCTTGAAGGATATTTAGTAAATGTACCTAATAATCAACTTGCAAATGAAGAAATTACAAATGTTTCTCAAGCTTATAAAAGAAGAATCGATATTTCTGTTGATATAGAATATGGAACCTCAAATGAAAAAATAGATAGAGGAATAGAGTTATTAAAAGAAATTGCTGCAACTAATGATACGATTTTAGAAGGTGAAATGGCTTTTATTGATAATATGGCTCCAAGTTCAATCCAATTAAGGCTTGTTGCATATACAAATCAAGCTTCTTGGGCTGATTGGGTAGAGGTAAAAAGCTGTATTATTAAACAAATTATACATAAATTCCGGGAAGAAGGTATAGAATTTGCATTCCCTTCTACCAGTATTTATATGGCAAAAGAATAATTGTTTTGTGTTTTATAAAACTGAATAAATGTTTACAAGTTTATTTATTTTGCTTAAATTATTTATATGAAAATAAAAGTAATTGCTTTAGGAAAAATAAAAGAAAAATTTTTAAAAGATGGCATTGATGAGTTTTTAAAGCGGCTATCACCTTATGCATCGATTGAAATAATAGAATTGCAGCCTATAGAGATTAAAGATGAAAATCTTACCCAAAAAGCATTAGACCAAGAGGCAGAAAAAATTCTTGCAAATATCAAAAAGGATTCATATGTGATAACATTAGAAATTTTAGGTAAACAACTTTCATCAGAAGAGTTTGCGTCTAAAATCGATGAAATAACAAAAAGTGGAATAAGCGAGCTAGTGTTTGTAATTGGCTCTTCTTGTGGAATTTCTTCAATAGTTTCTCAAAGGGCAAATTTTAAACTTAGTATTTCTAAAATGACATTTTTACATCAATTTGCTAGATTATTGTTAGTAGAACAAATTTATAGAGTATTTAAAATTTTAAAAGGCGAAACATATCATAAATAAAAATAAAAGGGTGCAAATGCACCCTGAAAATCCAACTATCACAAATCAATATATTATTTTTAACTTTTCATACTTCATAGAATGAGGAATAATAATCTCCTCTTATTTACCTCTTATAGAGGTTTGTTCCATAAAGATTCTGCAAATTTGTTTTGAATAGCACCATTTTCAACAGATAAAGAAACATTGCTTGGTGTGAAAATGAATACCATATCACTGATTTTTTGAGCAGTACCGCTTAATGCATGAGCAGCTCCACAAACGAAATCAATTGTTCTTTGAGATTGTTCTTTATCTAATAGGTCTAAATGTAAAATAACAGTTTTTTTGTCGATTAATTTTTTTACAATTTGAGCAGCTTCTGAGAATGAACGTGGTTCAATCACTGTAACTTCGCTAGATTTGTATGAATTCGGGTGAGAAACAACTTTTGACTCTCTTTCAAAAGAACGTTCAGGTCTGTTATTTACTCTAGTTCCATACATAGTGTCTAGTGCTAATTGTCCATCAGTAGCATAGTCGTCTTCACGATCTACTAAATCCATGAAAGCTCCTTCATCGCTTTCATCATTAAAACTTTTTGTGAAAAAGTTTACAAACCCTTTTAATCCTTCTGATAATGCCATTTCTCCTCCATTATAATTTACTTAAATAACTTTCTACCAATTCTTATTATTGTTGCACCTTCCTCTAGTGCGATTTCATAATCGTTACTCATTCCCATAGACAGTTCTGGTAATTTTATCCTAAACTCTTTTTCGATAAAATCTCTGAAGTTACGAATATCTGCGAATAATCGATGAAGTTCGATTTTATCTGCTTCAAGTGGTGCAATATTCATAAGCCCAATTACTTCGATACCATCTAATGACAAAATATCTTGCATATCACTTATAAGATTTTCTTTTGTATATCCAAATTTTTGTTCTTCACCTGCATTATTCACTTGTAGCAAAATTTTTTCTTTTTTGTTTAAGCTGCAAGCAACCTTTGATATTGCTTTTGCAAGCTTTAATGAGTCAACTGAATGAATAACATCAAAGTGTTCCACTACTTTATGGACTTTATTAGTTTGTAAATGCCCTATAAAGTGGAATGTAGAATTTTCTTTTAGTTCTAAAGGTAATGCTTCAATTTTATTAATTGCATCAACCGCTCTAGACTCTCCGAAATCCCTAATCCCTGCTTCATATCCTCTTATAATTCCGCTAATTCCAAAATATTTTGTAACTGCGATTATTTTAACTTTTGAATGTGCAATTTTTTGTTGAATTTCTTGAAGATTTGCTTCAACCGATTGAGTATCAATTTTTAAATCCTCACCCCAGTCTTTAGTTGGTATCAACATTTCCTCTCTCAACCTCTATTTCATTATATACTAGAAAACATGCCTTGTACAAGAGTGTATTTGTAACAACTTTTCTTGTTTTTTAGAACATGCCGAAACCCATGATTTGCATGGATTTCGACCATGTCTAAAATGTTAAGTTTTATTAAGTTATCAATGTTTTGTAAAGAATTTGACAAAGATTTTTGTTGTTTTTTACCTTAAAGGCATGCCTTTTTTAGTTATTGTAAGTATGAATATTATGAAAAAAATATTCACTACTCATTATTTATTAGTATTCTACTGTCCTAAGTAACTTAGTGTTTCCATAACACTACTTGCTGTAGAGAATACTCTTGAGTTCATTTGAATCATTCTTTGAGCCGATATCATGTTTGTAAGTTCAGCTGCAACGTCAACATTAGAACCTTCATAACCTCCAGATTCAATAGCACCAAAGGAAACTTCACCAGCCATACCATAGTAAACTTCACCGACATCAGCACCCCATTCCCATAAGTTATTATTTATAGATACAAGTCCTTCTTCGTTTACCATTGTTGCAAGTTCTATTACGAAGTTTGAGTTTTCTATAGAAGAGCCTACTGCTTGTACATCTCCGCCTGTTACAGTCACTCCCTCAGGTGTTATGTATTTCCATTGCACAGCGTGATTTCCGTCAACATACTGTGTTAGAATAGAACCGTCATTGTATGTCGCCGCAATTATGCCGTTTTCATCTACGGTGGTAGATTTTAGTGTTATGCCGTTTTGGTCATTGTAGTTGACCATTTCTTGTAATAGAACTGTTTGGTTTAATTGTTTAGATGTGTTTCCGTTACTTAGACCTGTTTGACCAATAAAATTACTTTCAGAAGGATTAAATGTTATATCTGCACCTTCTGTATACGAGATACAACCATTAGCAACTGAGAATTCGACGTCAACAATTCCTTCGTCCTGAAGTGTTTGATTGAATGAAGCTATAATTTCATTAATAGTAGGATCGCCTTCTGGAACAGTCAATGTTACTTCTTGTCCGTTAATAGTTGCTGAAACATTTCCGGTTGTTATGCTAGCATTGTTTAGTTCACTGATTTTTTTGTTTCCTATATTAGGGTCACCACTAATTGTTGCACTTAAATTTTTTGGAACTTTAACGGTTTCTCCTGAACTTGCATTTGAATATGGTGTATTTGCTGCTACAACTTTCATTCCTGATTGGTTAACGATATTTCCATCTGAATCTGTTGTAAATATTCCATCTCTTGTGTAATATAATTTACCTTCCTCATCTTGTACTACAAAGTATCCGTTACCCGAGATCATTAAATCCATATCTCTACCTGTATTTATAAAGCTTCCTGAAGAAAAATCTCTTGTAATTCCACCTATTTTTACACCAAGACCTATTTGTTTAGGGTTAGTACCTCCGCCGTCTTTTGTTGCAGCACTACCATATGATATTGTATTTGAATATAATGTTTCAAATGTCATATTTGCAGCTTTGTAGGCAGTGGTGTTAATATTAGCTACATTATTTGCTACTACATTGATTTGTTGTTGACCGGCATTTATACCTGTACTTGATGTGTAAAGAGCTTGTGACATTATTTCCTCCCGATTATTTGTTTATTTTTTGCTTTTGTTATTTTTGAGCTGTTTTAGTTGGAGCTGGTAATGGAGTTGGTTCTACATTAGAACTTTCTCCTTTTTCTCTTATTGATATGATATTTGCAATAGAGTAGTATTCTCCATTTACTTTTACTTTTCCAGTTCCATCTTCAAAACTTGCT
>CALVAL010000064.1 GCA_944325535.1 Candidatus Gastranaerophilales bacterium | reverse complement strand
ATCCATATTTTTACAATTATTCTCAATATTCATCAAATAATTTGGGGGTAAATAATAAATTTAGTCCAAACTTTAGAAGTAATAGTGTTGGAGTTGCAACTCCTCAACCAACAGTAAATTATACCACCCCGCCTGATACTGTTGAAATATCAGCAGGGAATAAAATAAATGAAACGAGTACTCAGGAAAAGCAAAAGACAGGAATGTCTACAGGGGCAAAAATTGGGCTTGGAATTTTAGGAACTGCAGCGACTGTTTATGGCTGTGTTGTCGGTCATAGAATGATTAATAAGCCAAGCATAGAAAAAGTCGCTAAAAATTTCTCTGAAATTTTTAGACGAGAAGTTTCAAAAGACGAAGCTCAAAAAATGGTGAAAAATTATGATGAACTTTTAAAAATAAAAGATAAAGACGAATTCTGTAAAAAAGCATTTGAACAAGTAAAAAAAGATTATGGATATGAAAAATTAGATCTTCCACTTATTTTTAAAAATGAAAAAACTAACGCAGCTGCAGCTTTTAACCATGCAGATGGCTGTATATATCTCTATAATCGAGAGATGAAGTCTAATAAATTTATTTTAGAAAATTTGATACATGAATTTAAACATGTTCAACAATCAGAATATGGATATAGAACTTCTATTGAAAAACTTTTAGATGCAGTACATAAAAATTCTGGTAGACATGTGATAAAGAATATTATAGAAAACGAAAATTTATTGGCAAGTATAGCTAAAGCTCAAAATAAAACATTAAAAGAATACAAAGAAGAATTATTAAAACTTGCAAAAACAGAAGATTTATTTGTTAATGTTGGAGGTAAAGAAAGTTTTGACAGAAACAAGCGAAAAGAAGTTTATGATAGATTGTTTTCAAGTTTATCACCTTTCAAATTGGATTCAGAAAATTATAAACAAGGGCTAAAATATATTGAAGCAGAAGCAAAATATATGCCATCAGGAATAGACGAAGTTTTATATAAAAATAATCTTTTAGAAAAAGATGCTTATGCTACTGGTGATAAGTTTAAAGAGATTTATAACTACTTTGCAAATCCTTGGCGAATATTTTAATTTATAACAAGCAAGCTAGAGCGGTTAGGATTCCAAATGCTGCGGCTGTTATTTTACCGATTTTCTCATTGCCACCAGAAAAAAGTGTACCTGCCATTGCTCCTGTATATGATGCAATACCTGTAATAATGGCAGTCAATGTGATTCCAGGGAATAGTACCCCTGCAGTTGCTCCAATAGCTCCGCCTTTAGCAGATTTTCCGCCCTTAACTGTCCCAATTAAAGCTCCTATAACTCCTCCAAGCAGACCTGCACTGATTCGTTTCCCTAGATTTTTAAGTGGAGAATCATTTTTTGATATAAATTTAAACCCTGAAATGGCACCTCTTTTTTGTTCAGCTCTATTTTTCAGCTCTAAATTATCAGATATCACAAAACTTTGATTATTATTTCCTTGAACGTATTCAAATTTATTTGTTTCAAAAGTATCTGATTTATTAGTGCAAGAAGCTAGTCCACCACATAATAAAGAACCAGCTAGCATTGTTCCTAAAAGCATTTTTTTAGGAACTAAACTTTTATTATATATATTAAGACCTATTTTATTCATTCTCATATTCCTTAATAAAAAGTGTTATATAAATAACTAAAACTTCTAAATAAAAATTTTGCTATTAATAATAAAAATATTTTTAATTGTTTACTAGCAAAAAAAAAAATTACGGGTTTTTAGTGAAATAGAATGTTCTTATTTTTGGAATATTTTTAGCAGAAATATAGAAAGGCATTAATGAATACAATATCCCAAATCCCTTATAATTATTACAGTCAAAAACCAAGCTTTAAGGCAAACTTTTCTGATGCTATAAATGAAAAAACAGCACTATGGTCTATAAGGCTAGGAAAGCTAGATCCAAATTTAGTTAATAAAGATGGTGAAACTATGTTTCAAGTCTTTGTTAAAAAAAATTATTTATCCGTAATTGATTATATAACAGCAAAAGAAAAATACAGAAATCAATGTTTGAGAACAACAGCACCAAATAAAAAAGGTGCTCTTGAATATGCTACAACTCCAGAAATGAAACAGCTATTGATTTCTCGTGGTGCAAAAATAACTGCAATAGTTACTCCTATACAAAAAGAGGGGGCGCAAGAAATAGCTTCAAAAATATATGTAGAAAATCCTATTATAGTTAAGCCTGTTGATATGAAACCTATAAAAAAACAGGAGATTACGATAACACAAAATAGTCAAGAAACTGAGTCCGTTAACAAAAATCAAATCAATTATTTTGATGCATTTGAGGAGGTGAGTGATGAAGAGGAAAATAATATAGTAACTCCAGATAAACAAGATGAAAAAGTTCAAGCAATACCTAAAAAAACCGCAAATGATTCTGAAGAAATTACAAAGAATGATAGTTTAAAACCAGCAGTAGATACAACGCAAAATGTAGAAAAAACAATAGAAATTCCAAAATCTTTTTCTAATTATTCTGTACTTGAAATAAGTCCAAATGTTCCTAAAAAAATAGATGAAATTATAGGAATGGATAAAATTAAAGAAGAGTTAAAGGAAAATGTAATAATTCCTTTGAATGAACACGTAGCAAATGTTACACTGAAGGCCAATAATATTGATATTCCAAATGGAATTTTATTTGAGACAACTGAAGATACTACAAAATTTATAAAGGCTCTATCTAATGAAACTAAAATGCCGATATTACAGCTATTTAATCCGCAAGAGCTAAAGCCAATGCTTAATGATATAGAAACCGTGTATAAAAAAACAGGTAAAAAAGCAATTATTTTAGTAAGAGGTTTTGATAAATTTTTTACGACAGGACCAAGCTGTGATCTAGACAAAAAGAACTTTTTATTAACTGCTGAAAATTGCGGTGATAGAGGGGCTTTGATTATCGGAACTGCTGATGAAAAGTGTGCGATTGATTCGAAATTTTTAAGTTCAGGAGTTTTCGATAAAGTTCTTGAGATTAAAACCCCTGATATAAATGATAGAAAAGAGTATTTAAAACAGTATTTTAAAGATAAAGATTTATTTAAAGATCTTAATAAAGATGGATTAATAAATGAAATAGCTCTAAAGACAGAAGCTTTTAAATATTCTGATATAGAAAAAGTTTTAGAAGAATCTGCAAGGTCTTCAGTGGCGAATAAAAATTCACATGTAGATATAGAAACCGTCCTAAAGGAACTAGGAGAATACACAAAACAGGCAGGAATTTGTCCTGTTGATGAGTTTAATAAAACAACAATGTATGATACACCTGAATTTAAACGAGTTCCTATAAATAAAAATGAAATAATGAAGCTTGATGACTTGGGTGGTATGCCTGAGATTAAGGAGCAATTAAAGAAACTATATATAGAGCCATTCAAAAATATTGAGAAACTAAAAGAACAATTGGGTTCTGATGCAATTCCTGACGGTGCAATTTTCTATGGACCAGCCGGTAATGGAAAAACGCTTACCGCAAAGGTCTTAGCAAGAGAACTTGGCTTGCCTTTCTATGAAACCAAGCTTTCTGATGTTGCAAGTTCTTATATACATGAAGTTAGCCGAAGAATAAGAGAAATGTCAAAACAACTTAACGATAAATTTGAGGCTACAGGCGAAATGTCAGTATGGTTCTTTGATGAATTTGATTCTCTGGGGGAAACTAGAGATGTAGGGACTGCAAGTCATAAACAAGAAGTTACGGATACTCTGTTACAAGAATTAAATAATCCATCATCAAAAGGTTATATTTTAATAGCAGCAACAAACGATCTGGATGGTATTGATGATGCTTTAAAAAGACGCGGACGTTTAGGAAATTGGATAGCTTTTTCTGCTCCAGATAAGGCAGCTAGAATAGATACTATAAAGAAGAATTTAAACACAACTCCTTTTACAAAGGAATTATCAACTAATACAGAATTTTTAAAAAAAGCAGCAGAAAAATTTGACGGAGCTTCTATGTCATCTATTGTTTCTGTTTTAAATGATGCAAAAAGAATTTCAATACTGAACAACAGAAACTTTACAGATTGTATAGAAGAGTGTTATGACGAATACAATAAGAGATTAATGGGCGAATTCTGCAATAAGGCAGGATTGAAACCTCATAAATATAATGAATGGGATTTTAAAAATCTGGATGAGCTCGGCGGGATGGAAGATGTTAAACAAGCTTTAGAAGAAAATATAATAGATGTTTGGGATCCTCAAATTAGAGCTGCATTATTGTCAAATAAAAGAAGTTTACCAGGCGGAGTAATCTTAGAAGGCCCTCCTGGTACTGGAAAGACAACAATCATAGAAACTTTAGCTAGAGAAATGAATGTTCCTTTATATAAAATGAATTATTCACAAGAAGGAAATGAATATATTCATGGAATTGCCAGAAATGTTACTGATATTTTTAATCGTTTGTCTTTAGAGGCTAAAATTCTTAAAAAACCGGTAATGCTATTCTTTGATGAAGCCGAAAAATTCTTTCCACGCTACGCAAGAGATCATCAAATTGAAGAAGTAAATACATATAAAGAACTTATGAATACAGCTGCAGCCTCTGGAATTATACTTATTGCTGCAACAAATCATATCGATCAAGTTAATGCTGAAATTATTGGTAACCCAAGAAGAATGGGTACAATAATTCATTGCGGAAATCCATCAGAAAAATCAAGATTTAATATATTTGTAAAAATGCTTGGAGATTTACCAATCTTAAAAGGCGTTGTTGATGAAAAAATTTACCAAGAGTTGGCAGAACTCTCTGAAGGACTTTCAATAGGTCAGATTTCTGATATGTTGGATAAAGTTATTACTCAAGCAATAAAAAAACGAACAAACATAAGTGCTGAAAATTTAATAGAAGCCTTTGCAAGAAAGACAATGAAATTATAAAAGGATAACAAGATGAATATTACTCCCATGCAAACAACAAACAATATGCAACCTAATTTCAAGGCTTTAAAAATTAGTAAAAAAGTACTTGGTGATCTTGGGTGTACAAAAAAAGATTTATTAAGAGATTGTCCAGCATTGCATGCTTGTTCAAAATATCTTGATGTAAAAATAAAACAATCAACAATTCCTGCTAATATACTTCGCAAAACAAGTAAAGGTGAATTAAACCAAAAAATACGTAATTATACTTTAATAGGCTCTACGATAGGAGGTGCCATTGGAGTAGGGGCTAGCCTTATATCAGCTATCCCATTATCAGTAATTCTTCCTATAACAATGATTTCCTCTTTTATAATTGGACGAATGCACGCTCTGAAACAAAAAAGAAAAATTGTAGAAAGCCATCATATCAGGTGTGAAATTGATAATGGAACAGAAAAACCTTATATCGACATTATTTCATTGGAGAGAGTGCCAGAACTAAGTATTCGAGCTTTAGAACAAAAAATGAAAAATTTTTTAGACGAAAATGTTTCTGATATAAGAAATATTTTGGAAGATAATAATAATTTGCAGAAAAATCCAGAAAATTTAGAAAAGGCTATTTTAAGTAGTAAAGCTCATTTGGAACAGAGAAAAAAAGAGGTTGTCAAAGTGATTGATAACGTGGCTAAAATTCCTATAACATGGAGGAATGCCAAGGCTCAAGAAGATCTTCTTTTAACACGATTTGATGATTCTAATACTTATGCAGATATTTATATGCAAGAAAAAGAATTCCCTCAATGCGAATATAATATTGTTAGAAGAATTCCACTAGAAAATTTTAAGAGTACCTATGACCAATATAAAATAAAACTCCAAGAAAAGAGAAAAATCAGAATCAATCAAAATCAAATAGAACCCCAAGTTCCTTTTAGTGATGATATAAAACACATGATGGCAAAAAGAATCAAAGCAATTCAGAGAAATATACTTTTACCAAACGAACAAAATATGTTCTATGTGTTTAGTGATGTAAGTTGGATTATTAAAAATTGTCCCCAAAAAGCCTTAGAAGTTTTAAACATGAAGTTATACGATAATTCTACTTTATGGGCGACACTTTTCAAATATCGCACAGCAAATAATGATGTTTTTTGGACTCTTATGGATACATATAGTGAATATCCGGAAAAATTAACAGAAATAATGTTTGATAAAAAGAAAATTTATATAAATTATTTCGATGAAGATATGTACAAAAAATATTCAATGCTTGAGTTTGCAATAGATTATTGTCAATCAAGTGAATTTGTTTATCTGTTCATACGTATGATAGATGATCCAAAGACTTTGAAAAAAGTTATAGATTTAATGAAAGCTAACCATTCCGAAAATCCATATGCACGCTGGAACACCGAGATAGAAATAGCTCAAGACAAAATAGCAAAAATAAATAATGACAAACGATTTGCTCAACCAAAACCGATTAAATATAAAATAAATAAATCTAATACTTTAGAACAAACAGGAAAAGATGATAGTACTAAACTTGCTGAATTTGTAGAAATAAAAGAAGATTCTAACGCTTACAATGATATAAAGCGACTTTCTCCAAAACAAATGATAAAAGTTTTATTGAGTTCAAACAGTATTATAAAAACGGAAGGAAAAGTTTTAAATGAAATCCCAACTATTGTCTTAAGAATTCCTGACATCATTCCTAGTGATACTGAAGAATACAAAACTCTTATAGAAACACTAAAAAAATATCCTGCAATAAACTATAACGTGAAAGATTCTTTCGGTATTTCATTCTTGGAAAAAGTTTTGAATTCAGAAAATCAACAAATTTTAGATATCATAAAAGATAAAAATTTAATTTATACTCCAGAACTTGATTATGCTTATCAAAATATACAAAATAATGAATTTAAAGAAAAAGTTAAAGAGCTAAGTCTAAGATTTCAAGATATAGAAAAAGCAGTGGAATTGTCTTCGCAAGAAGCTATAAATAAATTGGATGCGCAGTTCAAATCACCTCTGTTTACACAAAAAACAAAAAAGCGTATATTGGAGCTTTCAAAGAACTCCACACCTGAATTTAGGGAGCTTTTGAATAAAAAACTTGCATAGAACATTACTACAAAAAAATTAAAATGGAGATAACATGAATATAAGAATTGATAGTATAAATTTCCAATCATATCAAGAGCGAGAACGTGAATTAGCCAGGCTAAGAGAGTTGACTCGAGAAAGAGAACAAGAAATGGAATTGGAAAGACAAAGATATGCAGAAGCTCTAAGGGTTAAACAAGAGCAAGAGTTGTTAAATAGAATTTCTTATTATCCTGACATTGATAACCAAATGAGTAAAAAAATAGCGGGCTTTCTTTCTCAATTTACTTGTGCAATTCAGAATAATTCAGAACATAATATTATGGAATTCTTTGGAGATGAAAAAACTGCACAAAATTTAAGAAAAAATCTATCTTCTGAATGCCAAGGTGACAGTAAACAGTTACGAGAAGAAATACAAAAGTTAGATGAGCTTAAAGATCCTGTAATGACACTTATTTGTGCAAACAAGATGAAAAAATTTGCACCAAAAGAAGGTATTCTTACAAAAGAACAACATACTAATTTGGTAGAAGGATTAAAAAACACAGTTTCTACAATCGTTAGAAATTCTAACTTAGACAAATTTGAGCCGGAAGATAAGGCTGTAATATTGGAAATGGTACAAAAAGTAGAACAGTCTAACAGTGTTGATTTTGGAATAGAAGTAAAACTCAAAATGTTGGTAGATAAATTGAATTCAAAGAAACTTAAACATGGGTTTATTCCTCCTGTTCAAGTAAAGGTGTTAGGTAAACAATTACTCTAATTCAATATCACTGAAAATCGGTGAGAACTCGGTTTTGTTCTCATAATTCAGTCTGATATTAGTAGGAACTGTTATTTCTATAGGAGCTGAAATAAAATCTACCTTCTTTGCGGGCATGGTTGTATAAACTTTTCCATTTATATCTACACATTTTATAGAATAATCTAATAACTCTTTTCGCTTTTCCTCTGGACTTAATATATCCCATTCAAGAGCTTCTTTAATAAGCTCATTTTGTTCTTTTAAATTTACTTCCGGTGGGAAATATTGTCTTCCTCTTCCACTGGATTCAATTAAGTGAGATTTATCAAATGCTGTTAAAATTTCGGGTTTTAAGTTCGGAATATTTTCAAGTTCTGAACCAACTTTTTTTCTTAGCTTCGAGAAAATTTCTTCATAAAGTCTCCGAGTTTCTTTTTCTCCTACAAGTTCATTTTTTTTATAATCTGGAGCGTGCCTGTATATAACTTTTGCTTTTCCGTTTTCAAATAACTTAAGAAAAACTGCAAGAGTGTGTGCCATTCTTTCTGTATAAATATTTCTGAAAAAATCTGCATTGATTTTATTGTCATTCTTTAAAGCATTTCTTGATTTTTCCATTAAACTTGAAAAAGGATTGATAGATACTTCGACAGATGCAACAGAATTAGGATTTTTTTGTATCATATAAACAAGTTCATTTGCATTTGCTTCTGCATATTTGGAAGCTCTATTCCATCCAGATGTTACAAAAATGGTCGGAATATTGATTTTATCATAAATTAATTTCATCCCTTCAATGACACTATGCGTCCTGCTTTTTCCCCTGATAGGAATGTCAGAGGGATTTGAATCATCAATTATATTAAGGTATTTATTACCTTGCAGAACGTTAAATCCAAATCTTTCACTTAAAAGCTTAAAACCATCTAAAAAACGTTCTAAATCCTCAAATAAAACAGTTCCATTTTTTATAGGCTTGGCATCTTTAAGACAATGAGAACAGCCAACAGAACACCCTCTAAAAAGATTTAGAGTTTCAAATCGTTTGGTTAAAAATGCAATATCCTCAAGTAGCACATTTTTGAATAACGGAATATCTTTTTGAACCCCCTCAAATTGACTCAAATTTACATTTGTGAGTGGATATTTAGTATTTCTGACTTGAGAAGATATTTGATTTAAAAAACTGATAGAACTCATATATTATATAAAACTAATAAAAATATTTTTTGCTAAATTTTTTGCAAGAATATGTATCACAACGTTAATTTTAATTCTATCTTTGCTACAACCAAAGTATGTAAGTTATTTTTTAAACAATAATTAAATATACAAAAATTATTTTATATATGTAAAATGACATGCAGTTTGATGATTTTGAACAAGGTATTTGATTATTTTGCGCTGTGAAAATTGTACCCTTCAAACTAAATTCGTAATATTTCTTAATTATCAAGCAATTTTTTGTAAGAAAAAAATTTTATATGTATAGAGGAAATTAAACGAGGTATTTTTACATGGGGAAAGAACAGCTAATAATTGGAACAATGGATGATATCACAAAGCTTGTAAAAGCAAGGTTTAAGTCTGCTGCGGTAACCAAACCAGATGCGATTGTTCAAGGTACAAAAGCATTAACTAGAGAAGTTGATTCGGTTGTACTTAATGAAACAAGAACTTTTGCACACAAATTAAAATCCAAATATCCTAGTATTGAAACTTTGATAAACGGAGAAAAATTTATCAAATATGAATTTTCTCAAATGGGTTCAAACCCTGCATTTTGGGCAGAGAGTGCAAACGGAGAACTTTTTTATATAAAATATGCAAGAGGTGCAGCAAAACAAGAACATTTGGAATCAGAACTTATGGCTTCCAAATTATATCGTCTTGCAGGAATTAATACTCCAGAAATCGAAATTTGCGAACTTGCCGGAGGGATAAAAGGTATTAAGAGTAAATATGTAGGAACTACAGACTTTATAACAGATGCTCATTCTGTACAAGAAGATTTTGCTGCAGATGCTTGGCTTGCCAATTGGGATTCATTACTAAACGGAAATACTATAATACAAAACAGAAAATCTGTAAAAGTTGATTGTGGCGGGGCGTTAAGATATAGAGCTCAAGGACGATTAAAACCAAACTTCTGTGGTAGAGTTGATGAGTTAAAAACTTTAGTAGATGGAAGAAATAGGGAAAGCACAAGAGCTTATTCAACAATGTCTCACTTAAAACTTGTCAATTCTTTTAAGAAGGTTACTTCAATTTCGGACGATGCAATTAGAGAAGTCGTAAAAGATGAAGAACTTGCAAGAACTTTAATTAACAGAAGAAATTATATGCAAAGAGTTTTAAATGAAATGGAAGCAAATCCAAAACAAGGAGAAGATTTAGCTGAATATTTTGCAAGCATAGATAAAAAAATAGCACAAAGCACAAAAGAATTTTCTGATAATTGGAATGCAGTTTTAAAACATATAGAAGGTGTAGAAAGAAAACCTATCATGGAAGATGGTATTGCACCAGAAGTCTATGCAACTTTTAACGAGGAAGAACGAGTTTTAGCCTCATATGTAACTGAAGATTTTTCTGATGCTACAAATAGATTTTTAAGGGGTGGTATCGCAAATAGAAACTATGATTGGTGGGCAAAAAAAGGACTTGATAAAGAATCCATTCCAAGATATATAGAAGCTTTGAAATACGCAATGGATGGTCTTCCTAGTAGAGTTGGAACTAGTTATAGATGGCAGCCAGCCGGCTCATTTAATCGCGATTTTGGAGTTTATAAAGTAGGACAAAAATTAGGGTATGATATTCCGGTAACAGACCCGGCATATATGTCAGTAAAAAGAAAGATTCTAGAGTCAAGAAGAATAAAACCCAAAGTAGGAGACATTATTGAAGATCCAACAATTGTTTCATCTGGTGAAAACTTAAGAGGCCTTGAAGAATTCAGAAGCAGGTTATTTTATGATAGCTATCGTAGTCAACATCCAGAACTTGTAATCATTAAAGGGAAAAATGGCAAAATGTTGCCATCTAAGGTTGCCGGATTTAGGGCTTATGAGAAAGAAGTTTTTTATAAACCAAATACTCAATATCGTTATTTAGGTGAAAAAACAATTACAGCACCATCAGAAATAGAAGGCTTTGAAGAAGTTGTAGCTATGAGTGAGCAAAGGCATCGTCCGGGGTTCGTTCAAGAATTTAAAGTTATTTATCTTGAAGAAGTTTAATTTACTTCTTAAAAACATTTTATTTATTAGATTGGTAAACAATAAAATAAGGTAATTAAAGTAAGTAGGTTGTGCAAAAGCATAACATTGCACACCTCTTTAAAACAATTCAATAGGCTATGTTTTGGAAATCTTCTAAAATGCCGTTTTAATTGGATATTTTTTGGGGGGGCAGGGTAAATGTTAGTTCAAATCAACTCCATCCTAGCCATCTCACTATAAATAGAAGAATCTTTTACTTGAAGAAAAGCAGACCAGAAAAAGAACACATGTGTCCAATTTTGTTTCCCCAAAATTTACCCACTTATGATCGCTAAGATTTAGTTTGTAGGTTGGGCTTATTGAATTGTCCCCACTAAAACGTAATCGATCAGTAGGCAAGTTTTCGAATATAATAAAAAAAAGGAGGAACGATGAGAAAACAAAAAAGCCTG
>CALVAL010000063.1 GCA_944325535.1 Candidatus Gastranaerophilales bacterium | reverse complement strand
CACACCTAAGGTCGGATTTGAAAAATCTCAAAAATTTGTCAATTTTTGGATTTTTTCCGCATCCTCTTAATGAGTTATATAATATAAAGATTTTATAAAGCTTTTCTAGCGAGTGTAAAAACTACACTCGCTAGATTGCTTTTGTTATCTATTTTTTAGGTATATGTATATAATTTTTGAATACAAAATACCCTGTACGCTTTTATTGACAATAATTTCCCTTTGTGTTGCAATATTGGTGTACACTAGTACTCAAAAAGGAGATTTTAATATGACAACAAAAACAAAAAAAGATGTTGAAGCTTTAGAAAAATCTCTAAATGCATCAAATGTTGTAGAAACATTAGATCAATTAGAAAGCTTAATTTCTAGAGTTCACAAAGCACAGAAAATTTTCCAAACTTTTTCTCAAGAAAAAGTAGATGCAATCTTCAAAGCAGCTGCAACTGCTGCTGATAAAGCACGTATTCCTCTTGCTAGAATGGCAGTAGAAGAAACTGGAATGGGTGTATTAGAAGATAAGATTATTAAAAATCACTTTGCATCTGAATACATTTATAACAAACATAAAAATGCAAAAACTTGTGGAATTATAAAAGAAGATAAAATTAATGGTACTAAAATTGTAGCAGAACCTCTAGGTGTTTTAGCTGGTATTGTTCCAACTACAAACCCAACTTCTACTGCAATATTCAAATCATTAATAGCTTTAAAAACAAGAAATGGTATAATTTTCTCACCACACCCTAGAGCTAAAAAATGTACAATCGAAGCTGCAAAAATTGTTTTAGAAGCTGCAGTTAAAGCTGGTGCTCCAGAAGATATCATTGGATGGATTGATGTACCTTCTATTGAATTATCAAGTGCATTAATGAAACACCCTAATATTGATTGTATCTTAGCTACAGGCGGCCCTGGTATGGTTAAAGCTGCTTATTCATCAGGTAACCCTGCTTTAGGTGTAGGTCCTGGTAATACATCAGCTGTTATCGATGAAACTGCTGATATTAAAATGGCAGTATCATCAATTTTAATGTCAAAGACTTTTGATAATGGTATGATTTGTGCTTCTGAACAATCTGTAGTAGTTGTAGATAGCATCTATGAAGAAGTTAAAAAAGAATTCCAATACAGAGGCGCATACTTAGTTAATGAAGCAGAACAAAAGAAATTAGTAGACTTACCTCTTATCGATCCAAAAAGAGGAACTGCTCATCCAGACGTAGTAGGTCAAAAACCTCACAGAATTGCAGAACTTGCAGGATTTAACGTACCTGAAGATGCTAAGATTTTATTAGTTGAAAGACCAGAAGTTGATTGGGAAGACCCATTCTCAAGAGAAAAATTATCACCAGTATTAACAATGTACAGAGCTAGCGATTTTGAAGATGCTGCAGAAAAAGCTTATACATTGGTAAGCAAAGGTGGTGCTGGTCATACTTCAGTTTTATATACAGATGAAAGACATAAAGAAAGAATCGATAAATACGCTGAAATGATGCCAACTTGCAGAGTTCTTATCAACTCTCCATCATCACAAGGTGGTATTGGTGATTTATTCAACTTTAAATTAGAACCATCTCTTACTCTTGGTTGTGGTTCTTGGGGCGGCAACGCAGTTTCTGGTAACGTTGGCGTTGAAAACTTATTGAACTACAAAACTGTTGCTGAAAGGAGAGAAAATATGTTATGGTTTAAAGTTCCTGCAAAAGTTTACTTCAAAAGAGGTGCTGTAGACTTAGCTCTTCGTGAACTTCAAGGTAAAAAACGTGCATTTATCGTTACTGATAGATTCTTATTCGATTCTGGAGCAGTAAATGCAATCGTTAATGTATTAGATGAAATCGGTATTGAATATCAAATCTTCTTTGATGTTAAACCAGATCCTACATTATCTACAATTAACCAAGCAATGGCTATGGTTAAGACATTTGAACCTGATGTATTCATTTCATTAGGTGGTGGTTCTCCAATGGACGCAGCAAAAATTATGTGGTTAATGTATGAACAACCTGATACAAACTTCGAAGATATTTCTATGAGATTTATGGATATCAGAAAGAGAATCTGCTCTATCCCTGAATTAGGTAAAAAAGCTACTATGGTTGCTATCCCTACTACATCAGGTACAGGTTCTGAAGTAACACCATTTGCAATTATCACTGATGATGAAACTCACGTTAAGTATGCAATTGCAGATTATGCATTAACACCAAATATGGCAATTATTGACCCTAACTTTGTTGATGGAATGCCAAAAGGCTTAACTGCAGCTTCTGGTATCGATGCTTTAGTTCACGCAATCGAAGCTTATGTATCTTGTATGGCTACTAACTTCACTAATTCTAATGCATTAGAAGCTACTAAGTTAATCTTCAGATACTTAGAAAGAAGCTATAATGAAGGTGCTAATGATCCTATGGCTAGAGAAAAAATGCACTATGCAGCAACAATTGCAGGTATGGCATTTGCTAACTCATTCTTAGGATTATGCCACTCAATGGCTCACAAATTAGGTGCTATGTACCACGTACCTCACGGTGTTGCTAATGCTTTATTAATCAGACAAGTAATCAAGTACAACGCATCTGATGCTCCTCATAAACAAGCTATCTTCCCTCAATATAAATTCCCATGTGCGAAGATGAAATATGGTCAAATCGCAGATGAATTGAACTTGGGTGGTAAGAATGATGACGAAAAAGTTGAATTACTTCTTAATGCAGTAGATGGATTAATGAAGAAAGTTAACTTACCAAATTCAATTAAAGACTTTGGTGTTGATGAACAAACATTCATGAACAACTTAGATGAATTAGTTGAATTAGCATTCGACGATCAATGTACAGGTGCTAACCCAGCATATCCATTGATGGAAGATATTAAGAAAATCTATATTGACGCTTACTACGGTAATGTATAATTATAGACTTAAATTAATCAGAAATACCGAGCATTTTGTTCGGTATTTCTTTTTAGCGGATTATATTTTTAAATCTATAAAATTTTCTTTTTCTCCAACATTTGTTACTTTTAATTTATTCAAATCAGAAGGATCAAATTGGAATATATTTGCAGAGGAGAAAAAAGCACATCTTCCTTTTGTTGGATAGGGAGTGATACTAGTCTCAGTTCCTATAGGAAAATATTTAGATATAAGAGTTTTTACCTTCTCAACAATATCGCTAGGAACTGGTTCAAATTTCCCATAGTCACTAAAACCTCTTATATTGAAAAATAATTTGGGTTTAAAATTTTTATCAATAAAGGAATCATAAGTATCAAGTTGTCTCCTTATTGCATCAATTTGTCCATTTTCATTTGTTGGTACATAATGCGAAAGAATCGCTAAAGGATTCCCATCTTTAGATTTTGCAATAATGCCAACAGAGTTACATCCATTTAGAGCATCTGTATAAATTGTATTAATTCCACTTGGTGTAATTCTTGCGGCAGCGCAGTGATTCATATCGACATGTACTATGGATTTATCACCATTTTTTATCATTCTTGATAAGACCATTTCAGGCATAGAATTTATATTAGCAATATTTTCTTTGGAGTTTGCTGATATTTTAGGAAGCACAGTACGTGTTAAATTTAAAATCTTACTTACCATATATTTAAAAAGTAATTTTTCGTGGAAAAATTGTCTTTTTGTTACAAATTGTTTACTATTTATTTTATTTTTGATACTCTGAATACAAGAGATTAGAGTTTTTAAGGATTTATATTATGGTAGAAATAAGACAAGAATTTATTGAACAAGCAATGCAGCTTACAAGAAATGCAGAAGTATTACCTGGTGGAGTAAATGAATTAGCTATTAAATTACAGCATGCTGCTGATACAAAGACTCCTTTAAGAATAAAGTTAGGAATGGATCCTACAAGACCTGATTTACACTTAGGACACACTGTCGTTATGAGAAAGCTTAAAGAATTTCAAAAATTAGGTCATAAAATTGTTCTTTTAGTAGGTGGTGCTACTGCAATGATAGGAGATCCTTCAGGTAAATCTGAAACAAGACCTGCCTTAACTAAAGAGCAAGTAGAAGAAAATGCTAAGACTTATTTTGAACAAATGTCAAAAGTCCTAGATATTTCAGATGCTGAGGTTGTAAATAACGCAGATTGGCTTCATAAAATGAGTTTTTCTGAACTATTGCAACTAGCAGGAAAAGTTACTGTAGCTCAAATGATGACAAGAGATGATTTTGCAAAAAGGTACGCAGAAGGAAAACCGATTGCAATACATGAATTTTTCTATCCATTAATGCAAGCTTATGATTCAGTAGCTATTGATGCAGATATTGAATTAGGCGGAACTGATCAAAGATTTAACACTCTTTTAGGTCGTGATATTCAAGTTGCTTATGGTAAAAAATATCCACAATTAGTTATGATGTTACCTCTTTTAGAAGGAACTGATGGGGTTGTTAAAATGTCTAAAACATATCCAGAACACTGTATTTCTCTTACGGACAGTGCTAAAGATATGTTTGGAAAACTAATGAGTATTCCTGATACTTTAATTACTCGATACTATTCTCTTTTAACAGATGTATCTCAAGTAGAACTTGTAAAAATGGATAAAGATATTGAATCAAACTCAATTAATCCACGTGATATTAAAATGAAATTAGCACATATGATTACAGAAGAATATCACGGAAAAGAAGGTGCAGATAAAGCTCAAGAGGAATTTATTAATGTTGTATCCAACAAGGGAATTCCAGAAGATATAGAAAGCGTTAAAATTGAAGCTGATACAAATATCTTAGACTTATTAGTAAATTTAAAATTTGTACAATCAAAGGGCGAAGCTAAAAGACTAATCCAAGGTGGCGGCGTTAAATTAGATGGTGAAAAAATATCAGATATGACACTAGTTGTTACTCCAAATATGGATAAAGTTCTCCAAGCAGGAAAAAGAAAATTTGCTAAATTAGTATAAATATTTGAGCAAGAGGTGTTAATGTGATATATGAAAATATTATAGATACCATTGGTAATACTCCAATGATTTATTATAGTGAGAATATTTGGCTAAAATTAGAGTATTTTAATCCATCTGGTTCAATAAAAGATCGAGCTGCATATTCTATGATTGAAAATGCGCTTGAAAGAGGTGATATTGATAAAGATTCTGTAATTATTGAGCCTACTAGCGGAAATACAGGCATTGGCTTAGCAATGGTGTGCGCAGCTTTAGGTCTAAAACTAATAATCTGTATGCCAGAAAATATGTCGGAAGAACGCAAAAAAAGTATTTCAGCATATGGTGCAGAGCTTATTTTAACACCAAAAGAAGAAGGTATGCAGGGGGCTGTTGATAAAGCGATAGAGCTCAAGAATAAATATTCTAATAGTTGGATTCCAATGCAATTTTCAAATATTGATAATGCAAATGCTCATGCAATTACTGCGGATGAAATACTCGATGACACAGGAAATACTGTTGATATAGTAGTAGCAGGAATTGGAACCGGTGGTACAGCATATGGACTTAAGAAATTTCTAAAAAATCAAATGGTCTTTGGAGTTGAGCCTGCTGAGAGTCCTTTGTTTACAGAAGGTAAGGCTGCTCCTCATAAAATACAAGGTATTGGTGCTAATTTTATACCAGAAATTTCAAATATAACAGAACTTGATGGAATACTTACTGTAAAGGGTGATGATGCAATTAATGAAGCTAAGAGTTTAGCAAGAGAAAAAGGTATTTTTTGTGGGATTTCATCAGGGGCTAATTTATATGCTGCAAAAGAATTAGCAAAAAAATATCCTGAGAAATTAATTGTAGCTATTATGCCTGACGGTGGTGATAGATATTTATCTATTTGGTAGTGGTAAATAAAGGATTCTTTAGGGGAAATATACAGGAGTTTTGAAATAATGTTATTAAGAGCGTTAAAAAAGGTAAAAGAAGATATAAAGGTTATTTATGACAAAGATCCAGCAGCTAATAATATTTTAGAAGTATTATTTTGTTATCCGGGATTACAAGCTCTTATTTCGCATAGAATTGCACATAAACTTGCCTACTGGGGAATTCCATTTATTCCAAGATTGATTTCTTATTGGACAAGAATATTTACAGGTATTGAAATTCATCCCAAAGCAAGAATTGGAAATCGTTTTTTTATTGATCATGGAGAAGGTGTTGTAATTGGTGAGACTACAATTATTGGCGATGATGTTCTTATTTATCAGCAAGTGACATTAGGAGGAACTGGTAATGAGCATGGTAAACGTCATCCGACAATTGGTAATAATGTAATTATAGGTGCTGGGGCAAAAATTCTAGGTAATATTACAATAGGTGATAATACAAGAGTTGGAGCTGGGTCTGTTGTAGTTGATAATGTTCCAGAACACTGTACTGTTGTAGGGATTCCAGGCCGGGTTGTTCAACAAAAATTTGTAAATCATGAAGGAATTTTGATGCATAATAGAATTCCTGATCCTATAAAATGTGAACTTAATCGTATGAAATACGAACTTCAAGATTTGAAAGAAAAAGTTGAAAAACTTTAAGTTTTGTAAATTTTTGTTTTTATTTTGGCAATTATAATTATTTATAAACATTATCGTATGTGTGTAGTAAAAAGAAAGGTTTTATCTATGAGTTTAGCTGTTAATCCTGTTATTAATCAAAGTAATCAAGCGACTTTTAAAGGTAAATGGGATAAAACAGATAATGGAACTCCTTATTATAAATCAAATTCTGCGACAATTGCTGGAGGAGTAATGGCTGTTCCTGCTGCTATAGATTGGCTTATTAATATAAATAAGAAAAGTTTAACTCAGGATAAAGATATAGAAGAGGTGGCTAAAAATCCAGAAATGAAAAAACAGGTTGATTCGTTTCTTAAAATTTTTGGCGTAGAGAACTCTTTTGAAGAAGTTTTAAAAGAACAAAATAAAATAAGCAAAAGATTGAAAAAATATGCAGTACCTATTGCAATAATTGCAGCAAGTCTAACTGCTGGATGTGGAGTTTTGGTTGATAATCTAAGAAATAAAAAAGCTCAAGAATTGGCCGATTATGTAAAACAAAATGGTATAAAGAAAACTTTGATGGAACAAGATAGAGTAGCTATTTCTAATAAAGGTAGAGCTTACTATGAATCCAATCAAGGACGTAAATGGGGGGCTTTACTTGGAGCCGGTTGTGGTATTACCGCTGCATTAATGCAAAGTGGTAGAAAGACTAAAATAGCCCACATGTTTACTGGAGCTGCTTCTTATGCCTTTGGAGGATGGATAATGGGAATGATAGCTGATCGTAATACTAATAAGAATGCAAAAATACATTCATAAGTATGTTAATACTTGCTTTTTTTTAAGGATTGTATTATAATTCTAATGTAGAGTTGAGTTTCAACTCTAAGTTTTTTGATTAAATCTCATATTTATTTATTGATAGGAATATTTTAAAGTAGTGAATTTTTTATTATTTAATTTGGTTAAGAGGCTTTTATTATGTATGTAAACAAGTGCATTAAGTGTGGTGCGGAGTTTGAAACTAAGAACCCTAAAAGAGTTATTTGCCCTAATTGTCTATATGCAGACAAAGGAACTGAATCAGCTGATAGCAAACCTATGCAAAGCTATAGCTCTTATAGTTCGTATTCTACAGAATCACGTCCAAGAAGTTACGATAGACCTCAACAAGGTGGCTATAGAACTAATAATTACCAACGTAGGGATAATAATAGACCTCAGCAAGGTGGTGGTTACCAAAGAAGAGATAATAGGGGCGGTTATCCTCAAAGGAGAAATGATAACCAAAGAGGAGGGTTTAAAAATAACTACGCATCTGCAAGACCTCAACAAAGACGTCCTATGCAGAAAAAAGCTTCAAAACCTGCTAGACCGTTATTAGTTAGTAAGGAGCAATTGGAACAAATTGAGGTATTGTATAAATTAATGCTTCCACTTCCAAATCCAGATGCTCATGAAGTAATTGGTGCAAAATTAGGTATAGAGCCTCAAAAAGTATTTTTCGGAATAAATTTGGTTCGTCAAAAATTAATGTTACCAAAGCTTCCATTCCCTAAAAGGAAGTTGGCTATTTCTCCGGATCAAATGATGGCTATTAAAGCTTTATATGAACCTTTATTACCATTACCACCAATTGGCTGTCATAAAATTATAGCAGCGCAATTAAAAATGGATGAATGGAGAGTCCATGTCGGAATTAAATTAATTCGTGCTCAAATGGGCTTGGATAGATGGAACGAGGATCGTGCAGATAAGCCAGCTGATTATATGGTTGCTAAACATACTAAGCCTTCTGTAGAAGAAAAAGTTCCAGTGGCTGTAAAAGCTGAACCGAGTGCTGAAAAAGTTCAAGAAAATAGTGAAGTTTCTTCTGCTGAAATAGTTGCTGATTCAGCTAGTGAAGCTCCTGCACCAGAAAAACCAAAACGTGGTAGAAAGCCAAAGAAGAAAGAAAATGAAGAAGAATAATTTTGTCTCTGTAGGAAAAATTATTAATTTTCATGGTGTACATGGTGAAGCTAAGCTTGGGTATTCAAAAAATAGAGAGGATTTTTTAGCTCAATTAAAAGAAGTTTATATTTGTATAGATGGTGAATATAAACCTTTTGAAGTTTCTAAGATTAGATTTACTCCTAAATGTGGCATAATTAAGTTTAAAGGCATAGATTCTTTAAATGAAATATTAGAATATAAAAACTGTTTAATATTTGTAACAGAGGATACTGCTAGGGAATTTTTGGATGAAGATGAGTTTCTGATTGATGAATTAGTAGGGCTTGATGTTTATGATGGTGACAAAAAAGTTGGTGCTGTCGTTGGTGTTTCTAATAATGGAGCTAGTGATTTGCTCTCTGTAAAGACTCTTAGTAAAAAAATAAGCTTAGTTCCTTTTGTAAAGGATATTGTTACGTCTGTAGATATTTCATCAAGAAGGATTCAAATTAATAATATAGAGGGACTACTTGAATGAGATTTGATGTCCTAACTTTGTTTCCTGAATTAATCCAGTCTCATATGGATTTTAGTATTATGAAAAGGGCGAAAGAGGATGGTATTATAGAAATTAATACTATAAATCCTAGAGATTACACCCTTGATAGGCATAAAAAAGTAGATGATACACCTTATGGTGGTGGTGCAGGAATGGTTTTGATGCCGCAGCCTTATGTGGATGCATACGAGGGTGTAACTAAATTAGAGAATAATATAACTCTTATGATGACTCCTCAAGGGGAGCCTTTCGATGATAAAATGTCAAATGAACTAGCTCAGTATGATCAAGTAATTATATTATGCGGTCATTATGAAGGATATGACGAAAGAATAAGAGATATAATAAAACCCAAAGAAGTTTCAATAGGTGATTTTGTATTAACAGGTGGTGAATTACCGGCTCTTTGTATAATAGATAGTGTCTCTAGAAAAATTGAAGGTACTCTAGGTAAAATAGAATCAGCTCATGATGATAGCTTTTCTGATGGATTACTAGAATATCCGCAATATACAAAACCTCGTGAATATCGTGGATTATGTGTTCCAGATGTATTATTGAATGGGAATCATAAGCTCATTGAAGAATATAGATATTCTCAAAAAATCGAAAGAACTAAAATAAAACGCCCTGATTTATATAAAAAGTGGCTTGAAAACAACAAGTAACCTTATGCTGGATAGTATATTTCGTGAATAATTTCAATAATTTTATTCAAGAAATTTTTATATTTTATTCTATCAGCAGAGCCTGAAAGTACAATATCAGCGTGCTCTTTGCAAGGTCTTATGTGAATTGCAGCTTTTTCATTAGCATTTTTATATATAAAATCTGCAGAATCTCCTAGACCACGTTCTTTTGCTCTAATATAAAATCTTTCTTTTTTGATATCTTCATCAATATCAACATAAATTTTGAAGTTAAAAGCATCTTTTACTTTTTCAGTAAGTGTAAATAAACCTTCTGAAATAATAATTTTAGAAGGCTTAGCAAGTGTATAATTATCATGACGAATAGCAGTACCACTCATGTCATATTTAGGAAGATAAGTTTTCTTACCTGATAATAATTCCATAATATGTTTGCTCATAAGTTCTAGCTCTAAAGCTTGAGGTACATCTAAGTCATAATTTTTTGCAAATTCAGAAAAACTTCCTGCAGCTTTTACCATCTCAGAACGATCATAATAGTAATCATCTGTATTTACACGAGTGATAGCATCATCAATATTAAATTCAGTAGCAAAAGATTCAATAGTATCGATTAAATCTTTTGTAATGGTAGATTTTCCACTTGCGGTCTCACCTGCAATTCCAATAGAAGCCGGCATATTAATTCTACCTGATAAATATGCTGCAATTTTCTTTAAAACAAAAGGACTATAACTAACAAGTATTGAGTCCTTTTCTTTCATTTCTTTTTCAAATATAAATTCTAAATAATGCTCTATCTTTTCAAATAATGAAATTTGTATGGTTGAATTTTCTGCTTTTAATAAATTGTTCATCATAAAATCTATTCTTTACAATTCCTTTTTAATCTATTATACACAATTTAAAACAAAAAAAAAGTTTTTTTTGCTATTCTTAATTTAAATTTTACATTTTGAAACACAAATTTAATAATTGTTATATTTAAAGAATATTCCTTAAGTTTTCTACCATTTTATCAGCTGTTAATAACCGTTCTGAAATATCACCAATAGCAATATTTTTTACGTCTAATTCAAAATTTTTAGGTAAAATTTTACAATTATTTAATGCAAAAGAAATAAGTTTTTTTTCTCCAGGATTTAGAACTTTATTCCTTGCAAAAATTACATCAAAGTAACTGGCAAGAAAAGCTGCGCAACGGTGATTAATACTAACGAAATCATACCTTTCAACTGCAGATGCTATCTGATCTCTATATGAAAACATTGCATCCTTTAAATAGGTAAAATTCTTTTTAATAATATTTTGAGCTAACTCCTCTGGATATGGTGTCGATATTTTGGCTTTCATATTTTCTAACCAACCATTTTTATCAAATAAAATTTTAGTCTTATTAAGATTATCTATAAAACAAGTTGTATAACCCATTGAAGCCTGATGGTTTTCCCAAACTCTTTTAATATTGTTTTCTATAAAATCTAGAGAACGGTACATTATATCAATAGGCTTGCCAGTATTTTTTAATCTAAAAGTATCTCCTGTTTCAAAATAATGATTATCAATTTCTGGTTTATTAGAAAATTTTTCAGCAATATTCCGTCTTTTTTCAATACAAGGTTCTTTATTTCCATAAATATAAATATCATAATCAGAATTATTATCTTTTAATTGAGAAGTCGAAGAGCCACTAATACCTATAGCCTCAACTTCTTTAAGCTGTTTAAAATTATCTACTATTTTTAATAAAGTTATATAATTAGGATCGATATTCATAATACATTCACAATATAATCTAAAATCGCCACACTCATGATATAATAAAAATAAATTAATGGGAGTATAATATGTCAAAAACTTTAGTT
>CALVAL010000062.1 GCA_944325535.1 Candidatus Gastranaerophilales bacterium | reverse complement strand
AAATAAAGGCTACTCTTGATGATGCAGCTCAAAAATTTGGAAAAGAAAATGTAATTGCAGTTTTCCAACCTCATAGATACTCTAGATTACAGAGCCTATGGAATGAGTTTAAAAACTCTTTTGAAAATGCATCTAGAATAATTGTTACAGATGTTTATGCAGCATCAGAAGATAAAATAGATGGAATAAGTGGAGAAAATTTTGCAAAAGAACTAGATAATAGTGAATATTTCTCAGGAAAAATAGAAGATGTAGCAAGAAAATTGTTACCGACTCTAAAAAATGGTAATATCGTTATAGGACTAGGAGCTGGTACAATTACGAATTTAGGAAAAGAATTAGAAAAGGCGGTATGCGTTGCAAATTAAAGAAAATTTTGAAATAAAACCTCTTACGACATATAAAATTGGCGGCATAGTAAAAAGAGTATATTTTCCTGAGACTCAAGAAGAGTTAACCGAACTTTTAAGAACTTTGAAAAATTACATTGTCTTAGGGAGTTGTTCGAATGTGCTTTTTTCTTCTAATGGATATAAAGGAGATGTTATCATCACTTCTGAAATGAAAAATTTTGAAATTAGAGGAACTAAAGTATATGCAGATTGTGGAGTAAAAGGTCCATTATTAGCTCAAAAAACAAGTGAAGCATCTTTAAGCGGCTTCGAATTTATGATAGGATTTCCTGGCTCTATTGGTGGCGATATTTTTATGAATGCAGGAGCTCACGGACAATCAATATCTGACTGTCTAATTTCTTGCTGCTTATTTGATAAGACAAAGAAAGAAGTTGTTTTTAAACAAAAATCAGAAATGGAATTTTCATATAGACATTCTATACTACATGATAGTAAATACATTTTATTATCTGCAGAGTTTGAGCTTAAAAAACTACCTCAAGAAGAAATAAAAGCTCTTATTGAAAGAAATTTAAACTTTAGAAAAACAATTCAGCCATCACTAGCCACTCCTAATGCAGGTAGCGTATTCAAAAACCCAGAGAACGATTCAGCAGGAAGACTTCTAGACAAAGCAGGAGCAAAAGCCTTTGAAAATGATAAAGTAAAAGTCTGGGATAAACATGCTAATTTTCTAATTAATAAAGGAGATGCAACCTCTGAAGATATTCTAGAAATGATGGTAAAAATGCAAAAAGTTGTAAAAGATACATATACAATAGATTTGGCTCCTGAAATTATATTTATCGGAGATAAAACAAAAAAAGAGGAAGAATTATGCAATATACTATACAAGATAAAAACGCTAAAATAGCCGTATTATACGGAGGAATGTCATCAGAAAGAGAAATATCTTTACGTTCTGGTAAAAATTGTTTAGAAGCTTTGAAAAGGTTAGGCTACAATAATGCTCAAATTGTAGATGTTACAGAAAATGTAATGAATGACCTCAAAGGTTTTGAGTATGCTTATAATACATTGCATGGAAAATTTGGAGAAGATGGTTGTATACAAGGGGTACTAGAAATTTTAAAAATTCCTTATACTGGTTGTGGAGTAATGTCTAGTGCAATTTGTATGAATAAAGAATATACAAAAAAGGTTCTAAAAACTGCTAATTTACCACTTATAAAATCAGTTTATCTACTAAAGGGCGAAAATCCAGTAAAGAAAATTCTAGATGCAGAATTGTCTTATCCGCTAATGATAAAGCCAGTATGCGAAGGATCTAGCTTTGGAATGAGCAAAGTAAACTGCGATGGAGAATTATTTGATGCAATAGCTGAAGCTAGAAAATATAATTCAGAAATTCTAATTGAAGAATATTTAGAAGGAATTTGCGCAACCGTTGGTGTATTAGAAAAGGATGGAAAACCTTTTGCTACTGAAATACTTGAATTAAGACCTAAAAATGAATGGTATGATTATGAAGCAAAATATACAAAAGGAATGACTGAGTTTATTTTGCCGGCTGAAATATCAGAAGATATGACTCAAAAAGTCAAAGATTGTGCGATTGAAGCTTTTAAAGTTTGTAATTGTTCAGGCGTATCTAGAGTCGATTTCTTAATTGTTGGAGACATTCCTTATATACTAGAAATCAATACAAACCCTGGAATGACTGATACAAGTGATTTACCGGCACAAGCAAAAGTCTGCGGTATTGATTATGATAATTTAGTACTACTTATTTTAAACAGTGTAGGTTTGAATAAATAGAATGTCTAATGAAGAATTGCAAAATATTAGATATCATCAAAATCGTCGATTGCAACAAGCAAGAATGCAAAGACAAGTAAGGCGTTCTCAAAGACGCCTTAATCAACTTCGCGCTCTTTGGAAATTATTTATAATAATATTTATAATTACGCTTGGAATTCTTATTTTAAAACTTCCTCAATGGAGATTTCATAAAAATGCTTTTGACAGTCTTGCAAATTCTTCTTTAGAAATAGTGAATAATAGAATTGTCCCATCTCAAAAGATTTTATCAGCTCTAAGAAGAAATCAAGTATCTACTAAGCCAATTTTTTTGGTAGAAACTGATGACTTAAAAAAGAGTATAATGCAATTAGAACCAATTAGAGATGTTTATATAAGACGTTTTTGGTTCCCTGCTAGACTACAAATAATTGTAATAGAAAGAACTCCGGCTATTACAATAGCTCCGGATATTGATGTTGAGCCTATAGCATTTTTCTCTTCAGATGGGAAATTGATAGGACGCGATTATATGCCGCTAAGTGATGATTATAAAACAGTAAGAGTCATAACATATGGAAGCGGAGATGACTATAGAAATTGGGATAAATCAAAAATAAATAACTTTAAAAAACTTGCTGCAACAGTAGAAGCTGATTCTGGAGAAAGTGTTGAATATATTGATTATAGAAATCCTAAAGATGTGTATGTAAAAATTCCAACAGCAAATATAAGGCTCGGAATATTCAACTCTGGCACTTTTGATAAAGTTCATAGAATACCATCGCTGCTACCGCAAGTAAAGATGCTTAATAAAAAAGTGAAATACATTGATCTTAGATGGGATACAAATTATATAAAATTGGATGAATAAAATAAATGCCAACAAATGTCTATATTCATATACCTTTTTGTAAATCAAAATGTAAATATTGTTCATTTATTTCATTTCCATACTTAGAATTAATCCCACGTTATATTAATTCTTTGTTGGAAGAAATTAAAAATAACTATCAAAAAGAAAAGATAAAAACTCTTTATTTTGGAGGAGGGACACCGTCATTAATACCATCAGAACTTATTGAAAAACTATTTTCTGAATTTAATTTAGATAATAATTGTGAAATTACCTTAGAGCTTAATCCTGATGACGCTGATAATAAATATCTTAAAGAACTTAGAAATATCGGAATTAATAGACTGAGTATAGGCTCACAAAGTTTTAATGATTCTATATTAAAACTAGCTGGAAGAAGGCATAACTCTAAACAAATTTTTGATTGTATTAAAAATGCTAAAGATATAGGTTTTGAGAACATAAGTCTTGATTTAATATATGGCTTACCAAGTCAAACATTAGAAATTTTAGAAAAAGACTTAGAAAAATTTATTAACCTTGATATTCAGCATATTTCAACTTACGGACTTAAAATAGAAGAAAATTCTTACTGGGGCAAAAACTACAATAAAGATGAAAATAAAATATCCTATAATGGCAAAAAAATATCTCTACCTAATGATGATATACAAGCTGATATGTATGAATTAATAAACAAAACACTTGAAAATAAAGGGTTTTATAGATACGAAATCAGTAATTTTGCAAAACAAGGATATGAATCAAAACATAATCTTAACTACTGGGATAATGCTGAATACTACGGATTTGGAGTTTCAGCTCATGGATATATCGATGGTATTAGATATTCAAATTACGATAGCATCGAAAAATATTTAAATAACTCTATAAAAAGAGATTTTGAGCATAAAATAAGCTTAGATGAAAAAATTGAAGAAGAAATTTTTTTAGGTTTTAGAAAAACTGCTGGAATTAATACTCAAGAATTTTACAAAAAATATAATATTAATTTCGAAAAAAAATACCAACATATTTTAAACAAATATGCTGAATATTTTACCAAAACAAAAGTTGGCTATGCACTCAACCTTCAAGGAACACTTGTTAGTAACAACATTCTTTGCGAGTTTTTAAATTAGTACTGCATATTTTGCAAAAATAACTTTGCACACTTAGAAAGCGGCTGATTTTTCTTCCAAGCGATCAAAATACCTACATCGAGAATTGGTTTTAATGGTCTAAAACACAAATTACTATTCCCTGACAAATTAATCAATTTATCAATACATAAAGCCATCCCAACACCCTCATCTACCATAATTGAAGCATTGTAAAGCAAGTTATAGGTTCCTACAATATTGAGCTTTTCAAAATCATAACCTAACCAGCCTGATATAAGATTTTTAACTAAAAATTGACGAGATGACAATATCGGTATATCAACTAAATCATTTGGCACAATATAATCCTTCTTTGCAAGAGTAGAGTCTTTTCTCATTAAAAGCCCCCAAGTATCTTTTTGAGGAAGTTGAATAAATTCATATTCTTTTTTATCAACAGGTTCAATAAAAAGTCCAAAATCAAGCAGACCACTATTCAACTTTTCTTTTACATCCTCGCCATTTCCACTATAAAAATTATATTTTATATTTGGATACAATAATGATAAATTTTTAATTGTTTTCGCTACAAGTCTCATAGCATCAGTTTCACCGCCTCCAATATAGAGTTCTCCAGAAATATTCTTATCATCAAAAAGGAACTCTGCCTCAGTCTTATTAGCTAATTCTACAATCTCACTTGCACGTGCTTTTAATAATTTACCATCATCAGTAAGTGTTATTTTCTTATTACGCTTACCTCTTTCAAATAATATAGTTTTTAGCTCTGCCTCTAACTCCATAATCTGTCGTGACAGAGTGGGCTGAGTAATATGTAAAATTTCAGCAGCTTTTGAAATACTCTCCTCTCTCGCTACAGCAAGAAAATATTTTAATACTCTAATTTCCATAAAAAAATGATACTCATTTTATATATGCTTGTCAAGCATATATAAATATACTATATAAGTATTTGTTATTTTAAGTAACATCGTAAATAATAAAATTATTCGAATAAAAAGTAGGTGCATATGAAATTAGACGAGTTTTTAGAATATTTAAATAGTGGTAAAGAAGTCGTTGCTAATTCAGAAGTTCATAAATACATGACAGAATTGGCAGATGAGGCGATGAGGTTATCAGAAGAATTAAATAACAAATACAATCCTCCACAAAAAGTAAATGAACTTTTTTTTAAATTAATAAATAAACCAGTAGATGATACTTTTAAACTATTTCCTCCTTTTTATACTGATTGTGGAAAAAATATCAATCTAGGTAAAAATGTATTTATAAATTCTTGCTGCCATTTTCAAGATCAAGGTGGAATAACTATAGGTAATAATGTATTAATAGGACACAACGTAGTAATAGCAACCCTTAATCACAACCAAAATCCTGAATTAAGGGCTTCTATTATCCCAAAACCTGTAAAAATTGGTAATAACGTATGGATAGGATCAAATGCTACAATCCTTCCAGGAGTTAGTATCTCTGATGGTGCAATAATTGCAGCAGGTGCAGTAGTTACAAAAGATGTTAAAAAGAATTCGATTGTTGGTGGAAATCCTGCAAAATTAATAAAAGAAATTGAGGTGTAGATTATGTTATATGATACTCATTACAAAGAAGGCAAAAAAGTTTGGTTCAAAAAATTTAATCTAAAATTAGCAGGGCTAATTTTCTTTCCTGCAGATTTTGATGAGGCTAAAAAATACCCTGCAATTGTTGTTACACATCCAGGAGGAGGTGTAAAGGAGCAATGTTCATCGCTTTATGCGTGGAATTTAGCTCAACATGGCTATATCACATTAGCATTTGATGCCTCTCATCAAGGAGAAAGCGAAGGTTTACCTAGATATCTTGAAGATCCAGCATCAAGAGTAGAAGATATAAGAAGTGCAATAGACTATTTAGTTTCACTTCCTTATATTGATGAAAATAAAATTGGAGCAATGGGGATATGCGCAGGAGGCGAATATACAATGAATGCTATACAAACTGAAGCAAGAATAAAAGCTGCTGCAGGAATTAGTACTTGGGATGTTGGTGATAGCGCAAAAAATGGTTTTCCAGGAGTGAATATTGAGAACTTTATGCAAAAATTATTGAAAGATGTCGCAGAGGCAAGAACTAGTGAAGCTAGAGGCGAAGCTCCTAAATATTGGAATTATGTGCCAGAAACTGAAAAAGATATTGATGAAAATACATCTGTAATACAAAAAGAGGCTTATGAATACTATAGAACTGACCGCTGCTATTATCCAACTACTGTAAATAAATATCTGGTATCAAGTAACGATAAACTAGCAGCTTGGGATGCTTTTGCTCATATTGATACGGTATCACCACGATCGTTGCTATTCATTGTAGGTAGCAAAGCTGATACCATCTATTTTACTAATGATGCTTATAGCAAAGCAAAAGAGCCTAAAGAAATTTATACAATTGAAAATGCTACGCATGTTGATTTATATGATAAACCAGAATTTGTAAATCAAGCAGTTAGTAAATTAGTAGAATTTTTCGATAATGGAATAAAAAAATAATCTTTTTCTCTTAAAATATTGTTTTTTTATGGCTATCAGTTCCACCCGTTACAAACATTTTGAATTGTTTTATAAGCTTATCAAGTCTTGGTTTTATTGAATCAATATATTCCTTATCCCATCTATTGTATTGATAATTTCCTTCTACTCCATTTATGCCATTTGCTTTTAGAAACGAAAAAAAATCTTCATTAATTTTATCAGGAGTTACGATAGGATGTGCCCAAGAAAGAATGCCACCTGATTCGAGAACTTTTTTAGCATCTGATACTTGATTATTTAAACCAAAACCTTTCATCATTTGTTGAATATTTTTATCAAACGGATTAAACCCTAATCCCACTGCCTCAAAAGCACTATGAGGTTTTTTATAGCCATGAAATAAAAACTCACATCCGCTTATAAACTTAAAATTCTTATACTTCTCAGGCTCTTGAGATATTAAAGCAATAACTTCTTTTGTACTTGCTACCTGATCATGATCTGTAATTGCAGCAGAAAAAGGTGGTAAATCGTCTTTAGTTTTATTTGTTTTTAAAACACGATTAGCCCAATCTAGACAAAGTTCAAGAAACTCTTTAGGATTTAATCTTCCATCAGAAGCTACAGTATGTATATGAAAATTTGCACGAAAATTATCCCCTACTTCATACTGATTTGGCTTTAACTTACTTATAATAGAGTGAATCTCATCTGGACCTGCAATAGGGCTTAAGTCTTCAAGCTTACAATTTACACCAAATGTTTCCTTCAAGCCTGTTTGCAAAGCTTTTTTATAGTTCAAATCTTTTGGATAAAATTTTTCTTTAAAAGAAAGTTGACTGTTTGCAAAATTCATTGAAATCATATAGAAATTTTAGCATACAAAAATTTAATTGTTATTATAATATCAAATTAAGCGTAAATATATTAAAATACGACTTTTAATATCATAAATTTGTAATATACAAGCAAAATCTATTGACACAAAATTACAACTATTTGTAAAATTGTTCTATGAACAAATACAATCTAAAAAATAAGTTTATTATTTTCTTTATTTTTATATTTTTAATATTAAATCTTTCCCCTATAACAATTGTTAAATGTAATAAAGAACAAAATATTTGTAATTGTGTACAAATCTTCAATCTTTTGGGCAATAAAAAGAGATATTATTTAAAACAGGTTAAATTGAATGATATTAAACAAGGCTTATATTACAAAGAAAAAAGCAGTAAAAACTATTCTTTTTTTAACAATATTTATCCTGGACATGGAGTAGGAATAGAATTAAAACAACGACAAAGAACATATTTTTATAACAATGAAAAAGGAGACTATGTAATTTCTTTTTATGACTTTAGTTCTAAACCTGAAACAGAAAAATTTGTAAATAAATTTAATATGTACCTAAAAAACAAAACTCAAAATAGCTTTTTTGATATTCATATCAGTTTTTTACTAGTAATATTTTCAATTATATTAGCATTTATTATATTTTTATAATTTATAAATGATATGATGAGTCAATTCATTTGTAAAGAGTCACATGGTTTGAGTATTTAGTTCAAATAGTTTGATTATTTTGGGGCATAAGTTCAAAATTATGTGTATTGAAAATTGGATTAACAATAGAACGATGAAAATTATTAATTATATGACATCGAAACAAGTATTTTTACTTCTTAATGTTGCGATTGTTCTTGAATTCACCCTATTCTTTTTGTAAATTTTTGTAACAATATAGCTCAAAAATTAAAGATTTGTCATTTTTTGCCGTAGTAAGGTTTAGAGGCTGTATATTATGATTAAATTTAAATTTAAAAATAAATATATAGATTTTAATAAGTTTTTTGAAAATCTGTCGTTAGATAAAAAAAATCTTTTTTTAAAAAAATATGATAAAAATGGTGATAGTATTTTTTCAAAAGAAGAATTGAAACAATTACAAGAAGACCTTAAAAATGCTGCTGGTGAAGATAAAATTTTATCTAAAGAAGATATTTTAAAACTATATGCAAGAAAAATGGGCGTATCAATGCAAGTAGCAAAACAAAAGTTTGCTAAATATGGAAATATTGTATTAAAAGCCGTAGAATATTTAAATGATACCAATAATACAAAAATAGTAAAGGACATGGGAGATGTAATTGATGATAATTGGCAGATGGGTTCTTTAGATACTGATAAATTTAACAACGCATATAATAAGATTAATAGTGATAATGTCGTAGATATATTAAAAGCCTATCGAAAACGTTTTGATGGTGAAAATTTACCAACGGCAATGATGCGAGAAAGATCGTCAAAAAATGGGCCTAAAATACAAAAAGTCAAAGAATTATATCAACTTTTATATAATAAAATAGATAAACATAAATTTAGTACCACAGAAATTGAAAAGACATTTAATGAATTTTTAAAACAACCATTAGTTGACAAACAAATAGATAAATTAGATAAAATATTTGATACAATGATTGCGATGGTTGAAGGCTCTGATGTAAAAGGATATACAAGTTTTGAACAAGCTACTGGTAATGTTAAACAAAGAAATGCAGAAGCACAAAAGGTTGCCAATAATAAAGCGGAAACGCAAGGAGGAATCTCTCGTGTCTTAGATGATATTGCAGGTTTTTTTGGAGGAATGACAAAAGAAAAAATTGATAATATTATTAAAAATCATGAAAAAGAAATTGCTCAATTAGAAAAACTAAAAAATAATGAAGCTGCATATCGAAAAGAATTTCAACGAATTTTCGGCGTAGAATATAAACCTAGCGCAATTGCAAACTATAATAAAATACAAGCAAAATTTACATCTGCTGAAGTGCAAAATGCTCACGCGTATGAAATATTATTTAATTCTACTTTCGAAAATGAGCTAGAAAAAAATGATATTGAAAATATTTATATTAGAAATGGTATAAGCGTAGTTAAAAATAAATTTGATAATTTATATAAAAAAGCTTGCGACTTTTTAGGTAAAGAATTAGTAGACAATTACTTAAAAGCAGCTGGGGCTGAAAAACAACAAATAACATCTCAATATACTCTTTTATATAATTTATTAAAAGAACAGGCAAAATTAGCAAAAGAATACACTATTAGCCTCTGTGGAGGTATGGAGTATTCTGAGTTGGAAAAATCTCGTAATGATGCGTACCATGCAGCTTATGGATTTAAAAAAGATTATTATTTGGCAGCAACTGATTGGGTAAAAACACAAAATACAAGACTAGCAACTGCTCAAATGACAACTCAAATAGCAGCAATGGCAGGTGCAATGTTTACTGGAGGCGGTAGCCTTGCATTACTATCAACAGCAGTCCTATTAACCGACCCTGTAAGTTTTACAGAAAGAGCTACTGATGTTGATGGAATGACAAAAGATGACTGGTCTAATTTTATGTCAGAAAGAGCTGAAACATTAGGATGGATGATATTAGGTATGGGTGCAGGTGCAGTAGGACAAGCTGCTTCTAATATGGTAAAAATGAAAGGCTTATCTCATCTTATGAAACAAAGCGGTAAATCCCTTGATGATTTAATAAAGAATCCTAATTTACCAAATAATATAAAAGCACAAATTATTAATACAAAAAAAATGGCAGATACTATTGGAATATCAACAGAAGTTGCAGTAGATATTACAACAACGGCTTTATTGCAAAAAGATGGTGCAACAACTGGTGATTGGATTATGTCCATAAGCGGAGCAATTATTGGTACAAAATTCCAAAACAAACTTGCTAACATGCCTGAGCCGGATGCTATAAAACAGGTTCAAAGTCTGTTCCCGGATTTAAAGATTAACAATAATGATGCTTTAAAAATAGTAAGACAAGTTACTAAACAAGTTCAAAAAGCGAACAAAAAAGCGCAGAAATGGGCTAATACACCGACTAAAAGAAGCGGTAATATGTATAGTTCTATTGTTCCTGTATCTCCAGAAATGGCGACAAAAGCTGCTAAAGCTGTAACAAGAGTTGCTACTAAAGTTGTTGACACTTTACTTAAAAATATTGAATTTAAGAATTATTTAAGCGAAACAGAAGGAGGCCTTGTTGATGAATATTTTGCAAAACAAATGAATAAGCACAAGGATTTTAATGAAAACTATAAATTTGCTGTAAAAGATGCACTAAATGAAATTGCTCACAGAATAGCTAATGGAGAATATCCATCAAAAGAGATGAAAAAACAAGTTCTTAACGATATATCAAAGCTATATCCAGATTTAGATCCAGAGGATTTATTAGACTATTTTGACGTTGTTACAGAAGAAACTTTGCGTAGTAAAGGTTGGGATGGTATCGGCGAATGCATGATGAATTCAGAAAAATGGGGCATAGAAGCTGGATATGTAGAAGATACATTAGAGCCATTCAAAGAAGAACGTGGATGGAATAGTAAATCTGAGAGTCCAAAAGAAGTAGAAAAAACTTCTGAAACTTTAACACCAAAGGTAGAAACAGAAGATAAAAAAGAAGTAGAAACGCCTTCTAAAAATCCAAATAATGATCCTCCACAGATAGAAACATCTAATGATGGGGCTAAAAATTTAGAGTTTGATAAACTTTATGATAAATATCCTGAAGTTGGTGAAACAAGCTTTTTTGACTCTGAATCAAGAGAAAAAACATTGCAATTAATGGAAGAGTATCCTGATTTTGTAGAACAAAATGGTATTACAATGGAAAATTTCCATGAAATGGAAACTATAATTTATCAAAAAATGTCTGATTTAGGAATTAATGATTCTGATTGGGATAGAGTTATGAAATTGATTAAAGAACGTTATCATCAAAATGTAATTAGTAATGATACAAGAGTTAAAGAAATTAACAATAAATTTAAAATTGATGAAGAAG
>CALVAL010000061.1 GCA_944325535.1 Candidatus Gastranaerophilales bacterium | reverse complement strand
CTATCCCCAACAGTATGTAATTAAAGGTGATTCTAAATCAGCCTCAATAGCTGCTGCAAGTATACTTGCAAAAGTTACTCGTGATAGGTATATGCAAAAATTGCACGAAGAATTTCCTATGTATAATTGGGCAAAGAATGCCGGATATCTTACAAAAGAACATCTAGATGCGATAGATAAATTTGGACTTACAAAATATCATCGTCCATCGTTTTTAAGAAAACATTTTGAAAAAATAAATAACACAAAAGGCGGTATCTCATAACTACCGCCTTTTGTCAATTTTTGTGTTTGGAATCCTATTTTTACTTTGCAAATTCACCGGTATAAAAACTCATAAGATTTGCCAAACGATGCTGTTTTTCCGCAGCTCTTTCAATTCCTTGTTTAATTTCGTCTAATTCTTTTAATAATGTATTTAAGTCTTTACGTCGTTTGCTCTCTAGGCGTTCCTCCTTATTTTCATACGGACTTGCTTCGAGGTTCTGAATACCTAAATCATCAACCTCTCTTGGTGTTTGTTTTTCGATTTCATCCAAATCGATTTCAATCCAATTTGGCGAAAAACATTTATTACTATACTCCTTTCTGGTATTCATATATAATTGCTCCTTAATAATTTTTCATTGGTACTAACTTGCTAAAGAATTCTGAAATTAGACCAAATAGATCTAATACCATATTTCTACAGCTTAAATAATCCCTTTTTACTTCTTGAAATTCCTTTGAATTGAAATCAAATGAAGTCATTTCTGAATATTCAATTAGTGCTTCATGTTCGTCCATCACATACCTCTTAATCAACAGCTGGGGGACTTACTGCCAACCCCTTTTATACACGTTTTGTTTTTTTGCTTTTTCTTTAATTTTGCTTACAGATATGTTTACGGCATTTTTTTTTAAAACTTTAGGATTTTGATTGATATCGTTACAATTATTTACATAAAAATCCTAAAACCCTTGTAAATCAAGAGTTTGTTCATGTAAATTTATATTAAAATTCTCCGATTTAACTTTACATTTGTCCTTATTTAAAATAGTATGATAATATAGTGGTATAGTATAGAAAAGTAAAAAGAGGAATAATTGTGGATAATTTAGGACCAGATATCTTCGGAAGAAAAGATTTAGAAAATATACAATCATCTGATAATGTTATGCAGCCGCCTCCTGGCATAAGCCCTGCAAAGATTAAAGTAATTGGTGTAGGCGGTGGCGGTGGAAACGCTGTTAATCGAATGATAAAATCAGGCCTAACTGGTGTAGAATTTTGGTTGATGAATACTGATTTACAAGTATTAAATACATCAACTTGCAAAAATAAAATTCAATTAGGTGCTAAATTAACAAACGGTCTTGGTGCTGGTGGAGAGCCTCAAGTTGGTGAAAAGGCTGCAGAAGAAGCACAACAAGAAATTACTCAAGCTATAGAAGGCGCAGATATGGTATTCGTTACTGCAGGTATGGGTGGCGGAACCGGTACCGGTGCAGCTCCTGTAGTAGCTAAGATTGCTAAAGATTTGGGTATTTTAACAATTGGTGTTGTTACAAAGCCTTTCTCTTTTGAAGGTAAAAGAAGACAAAACCAAGCACAACAAGGTCTTGAAAAATTAAGAGAATCAGTAGATGCTCTAATTGTTATTCCTAACGATAAATTATTAGATGTAGTAGACAGACGTGTATCACTTCAAGAATCATTCATCGTTGTAGATGAAGTTCTTCTAAGAGGTGTACAAGGTATTTCTGATATCATCACAATTCCTGGTCTAATCAACGTTGACTTTGCTGATGTTAAGAGCGTAATGGCTGCATCAGGTTCAGCATTGATGGGTATTGGACGTGGTACTGGTGAAGGAAGAGCTATTGAAGCAGCTAAAATCGCTATCAATTCTCAACTTCTTGAAACTTCAATTAATGGTGCATCTGGTGTAATCGTTAATATTACTGGTGGACCTGATATGACATTACATGAAGTAACTGATGCTACTAATATTATTAATGATGCAGTATTAGATGATGCAAGAGTTATTATTGGTGCTGTAGTTGATGATAATATTCAAGGTGAAATTCAAATTACAGTAATTGCAACAGGATTTGAACTAAAATCTCAAATGCCGATTGAAGAAAAAGTAGAAAATAGATCTATTAGTGCAGCTGAATTCTTCTCAGGAGCATTCAATAATGCACAACAGCCTAAAGCTCCTACAATGTCTTCATTCTCTGATATTCAAATCCCTGATTTTTTACGTAAGTAATATGTGTAGAGGTTAGTATATAAAAAAAGAGCCGCTTTTTATTCAAAGGCGGCTTTTTTTAATAGATGTAGATTTAATTAAGTATAAGAATACCGATATTTAAATACGTAGCAAAAATTAACCATAAGAAGTAAGGTATTAAAACAAATGCGGCAGTTCGAGAGACTTTATAAAAATATTTTATGTTTAAAACAACTAAAATATCTAAAATTACTATAATTAGTAAACTAAGCGGGATATTTTTCATCATAAAAAAAGCCGGAGTCCAAAGAAAATTTACTAATAGTTGTAAAAGAAAGTAGATATAGCCTTTAGTTTTATCAGCTCGAGCTCTTTTTATAGTAAAAAATACTAATGATAAGAACATTGTAAAATATAAAAATATCCATGCAGGTGTAAATATCCATGCTGGAGGATTTAAAAACGGTTTTATTAGTGAATCATACCAAGTCATATCAAACATAGTTATATTATTAAGGATTTACAAGGAATTTAAATTAGCTAAAAGTAGATGTTTTATTTCTAATTAGGCTAATTTTCATGGCAAAAAAAATATTTACGCGTTTTATATTAAAAAAGTGAGGTGTTTATTATGCAAATATCTAACAACAATAGTTCAACATCTTTTGGTAAAATTGGTGAAATTGGAAAAGCAATGGGCCGTGGAAAGAAAAATAAGACAATGAAGCCTATTTCGCATAAATTTGAAAAAATGGAAAAAAGATTTAAAAGCGAACTAAAATCTGCTTATGATAATTGTTCTACAAAAGTAAGTGAAGAACTAAAGAATATAAGCGATAAATTTTTGGATTTATTGATTTAGTCCTATTTTTCTACTACAAAAGCAGTCCATTGGTCTTGGTGTATGGTCTCAATTATATTGAGTCCAAATTTTTCTATTGCATCTAGAACAACTTGCTTTTTCTCATCTAAAATTCCGCTCAAGACCATTTTAGCATTGTCGTTCATTATATTTTTTAAATCACCCATAATTTGAGCAAGAACATTATGCAAGATATTTGCACAAACAAAATCATATTTTTCACTCAATTTATCTGCAGTATTTAGTTCAAATGTAATTTTTCCAATTTTTTCAACATCTTCGAAATTTTGATTCTCAAACAGTAAATCCTCAGTTTCTTGATAGTTGTTATTTTCAGTCAGGGAATACAATTTACCTTCTCCAGCCTCTTGAGTTTTGGAGTTTTGGTCAATGGAATATAACTTACTTTCCCCCGCCCCTTGATAGTTGTTATTTTCATTTAGGGAATGTAATTTACCTTCCCCCGCCCCTTGAGGGAGGGGGTTAGGGGGTGGGGTTTGTTGTTGTTTAATATTATTTTTAATATATTCTATAACCCCTTCAATATTATTATCTATTTCATTATTCCATATTCTAATAATTCTAAATCCTTGTTTAGTTAAAAAATCATCGCGTTTTTTATCATAGTTAATATTTTCTGGTTCGTTATGTTGTCCACCGTCCAGTTCTATAATTATTTTTAATTCAGGACAGAAAAAATCTACTATATAATTTCCGATAGGCTGTTGACGTCTAAATTTATATCCTAAATTTGACTTTCTCAAATATTGCCACAGTTTTTGTTCTTGTAATGTTGGATTATTTCGTAAATCTTTAGCATTTAATTGAGCTTTTTTACTAATGTAATGCTGATTTCCCCACCCCGAAATCGGAGATTTCGACCCTCCCTCTAGTGGAGGGTATACTTCAATACCATTTATTAAAGCGTTTTCGATACAAACATCTATTACTGTTTCGTCATTATCGCATCCATAAGCTGAGCTTGCACCGAATTTCATTGCACAAATAGCTAAAATGCCTGATCCGGTTCCGATATCCGCGATAGTATCACCTTTTTTAAGATATTTTTCTATAGCTTTCATACAAAGCTGAGTCGTCTGATGTGTACCAGTTCCGAAGGCACAACCAGGATCTAATGTAATTATTATTTCGCCATCTTTTGGCTCATATTCTAGCCAGCTTGGAACTACAGCGATTTTATCCGTTACATGAGTTACAGTCCATTTTTCTTTCCATTTTTTAGACCAGTCTTGGTTTTCTTTTTCATCAAGACTAATTTCCCAGCTGCCAAGCTCTTCATCAGAAAATCCGCGTTCTTTTAATAATTCTCTTTCTGTTTTTAAGACTTCAATCGGATTATTATTCAAATCTGTTAAAAATACTCTTAATGTTCCTCTGGTAGTTGAGGTCATTTCTAAATCTTTATAAGCTTCTTCTGCTAATACAACCCCTTCACAGTCAAAATTTGAAAAACATATATCAGATACGATTTCCTCTATTTCAGGGTTAATTGAAATTCTTAATTCATAATAATTATTCATATTCTCAATCCAAATCTATTTTTGAAACATCTACTAATTCTTTAAGCTCTATTTCTAGAGCATTTGCAATCCTATCAAGTGTATCGATACCTGCAACGCTTACCCCGCGTTCAATTGCTCCGAGAGCTGTGGCACTTAAATTGGCTTTTTCTGCTAATTCTTCTTGACTATAGCCAATTTTATTTCTTAATAATTTAATTTTTAAGCCAATTTTACTTACTATACCGTTATTTTTAGTTGCTTTCATAAGAAGTATACTACCCTATTGACAAATTGTTTTCAATGAAGTACACTTCATGTTGCCTTAAGTTTACTTAATAAAAAGAAAGGTTAAAATATGTTAGAACAAGAAATTGAAAAAAAGATATTTAAAAAACTAGAAGCTATGCAAGAGAGCCTTAGATATGAAATTGATGCACTGTGTGAGCTTTTAGCAAATGTAAATGAAATAGAAATGCTTTATTATTGGTCAAGAAAATTGTCAAAAAAACAGGATAATTTAATTAGTGAAAATAAAGAGTAGAAATTTTTTAAATTTGTTTAGTTTATTTTCTTCTTATAACATCACTCTAATGAAGTATTTTCATTAAAAAAAAGCTAAAAATACTTGAAAATTTACAAAAAAAACACTATGATAGCTATATTATGGAACAATTTGTAATAAATTTTGATGAAATAAAAGCATTATTAGAAGAAAAACAATACACTGCAGAAGATATAGAAGAGCTGGAAAAAGCTTTTGAATTTGCTAAAAAGCTTCATAGTGGTCAGTATAGGGTCTCAGAAGAGCCTTATATAATTCATCCTATGGAAGTTGTAAAGATTTTAATTGGCTTGAGAGCAGATAAACACACTCTTATGGCAGGATTTCTTCATGATATTTTAGAGGATACAGAAACAAAGCCTGAAGAAATTAAAGAACTATTTGGCGAAGATGTTCTTAATTTGGTACAAGGAGTTACTAAGTTAGGAAAGCTTCAGTTTAAATCCACAGAAGAGCGTCAGGCAGAGAATTTCCGTAGAATGTTTATTGCAATGGCAAGTGATGTAAGAATAATTTTACTTAAACTTGCTGATAGACTCCATAATATGCGAACTCTTAATTATATGACTCCTGTAAAACAGCAAAAAATAGCTCAGGAGACTTTAGATATATTTGCGCCACTTGCAAATAGATTAGGGGTTGGTAAAATTAAAGCAGAACTTGAGGATTTATCTTTAAAATATTTGCATCCTGATAAATATTATGAAATAGCTCAGTTAGTTTCTCAAAAAAAAGCTGAGCGTGAAATGACGGTAAAACTTTTAATTGAAAAGATTTCGAAAGATGTAAAAGCTAGTGGTATAAATGCTGAAATAACAGGACGAGCTAAACATTATTACAGTATTTATAACAAAATGAAACGTTTAAATGTAGCATTTCATGATTTATATGATATAACAGCAGTTCGTGTAATTGTTGATACAGAAAAGGAATGTTACGAAGTATTAGGTCTAATTCACTCACAATTTAAGCCAATTCCTGGAAGATTTAAAGATTATATTGCAATGCCTAAGGGGAATATGTATCAGTCTTTGCATACATCAGTAATCGGACCAAGACAAAAACCTTTGGAAGTACAAATTAGAACTTGGGAAATGCATGAAATTGCAGAATATGGTATTGCTGCGCACTGGAGATACAAAGAAAAGGGCTCTAAAAAAGCTGATTCAGCTAGTGATATCAAATTCTCTTGGATGAGAAAATTAGTAGAATATAATAAAGATACTAAAGATGCTGAAGATTACGTAAACTCAGTTAAGCTGGATTTATTCTCTGATCAGGTGTTTGCGTTTACTCCAGGGGGAGATGTAATAGATTTACCACAAGGGGCTACTCCTATAGATTTTGCATATAGAATTCACTCTGATGTAGGACATAAAACTATTGGAGCTTTGATTAATGGTCGTATTGCTCAATTGGATACCAAATTAAAAAATGGTGATATTGTAGAAATTATGACTTCTAAAGTCGCTGCTCCACGTTTGGATTGGCTTAACTTTGTTGTAACAAAACAAGCCTCATCAAGAATTCGTCAATGGTATAAGAAAAACAAACGTGAAGATCATATTGAAATTGGAAAAGCTAATCTTGAAAAAGAACTTACAAAAACTGTTTTTGATGAATATGTAAAAATTGGTGAGTTTGATAAAGTTGCAAAACAAATGAATTATGTAAGTGCAGATGATTTATTTGCTGCATTAGGATATGGTGAAACTACGATTAATAAAATCGTAAATAAGCTTAAAAAACCTCAAAAACAAGAAAATCCTGAAACTCAAGCTCAACATAGACCGAAAAAAGCTTCTGAGAAGGATATTATAGGTCTAGAGGGTCTTTTATATTCATTTGCCAGATGTTGTTCTCCAATCCCTGGAGAGCCTATTGTAGGTGTTGTTACACGTTCAAAAGGTGTGACTATTCATAGATTGGATTGTAAAACTTTAGAAAATATTCCGGTAGAAAGATTGATGGATATTCATTGGTCCGGAAATAATATTAATAAGACTTATAGCACTACAATCAGGGTAGAAACTGCTGAAAAAATGGGCTTATTAAAAGATATTATCGGAATTGTATCAGATAATGGTACTAATATTATTTCCGCTAATGTTAAATCAAAAGGTAAAGTTGGAATTATTGAGCTTGGAATAGAATTAGACAACATTTATACACTTAGAAAAGTTATGAATGCTCTACAGTCCATGCAAGACGTATTTAGCGTAAAAAGAATCCAAACTTCTTACACTAAAACACCTCAGCAATACAGTAAAAAGAATGTTAAACCAAAGAAAAGCAAAAAATCACACTAAGATTTTTTTGCAGATTTTTGACAACAATTCATAAGATCAACTATAAGATTTAAATCATATCTTGCAAGTAAAACTTTTTCTGCGGAAGTTAGATCTTTCGAATCTTTAACAGATAAAATTTTAGTATGTCCAAAAGGATTATGAATTGCATATTTATAAGCTTCTTGAGTATATTTATTCAGTGCTTTGTGCAGAGTCTTTTGTTCGTTAATCTGTTTAGCTGTCATTGTTCCAGGATCGCCTTTACGCAAAGGCTTTAAGTATTCTTCTAACATTTTATATTTTTTACCAACAACTTTATTGTTTTTAACTTTATAAAAGAAGTTTTCAGGGTCTTTAACAGAATGCATACCCCTTGTCATTATTTGAACTTCTGAAAAATTACCATCAGGATGTTTAACAGTAATATGTAAACCTGAATATCCTGCCACGCTATCAACATCCTTCCACAAAGTCTGAGTTGGAGTTAGATACTTATCTATGTTATCTTTTAATTTGTTTAACCCACTCACAGGTAAAGAATTATATGATTTTAAAATCTTACCTCTCTTTATTACAGGAGGAGTTCTCAAGTACTCTACTTCAACAATATTAGCCTTACTATGTTTCATCATTTCAGAAAAGTTTTTTACAAAACTGCTAAAGCCCTTGGAATCTTCAATAACAAAACATATTCCAGAGATATCACGCATGTTTTCTAATATTTCATTTTTAGTATACCAGCCTCTTGAAATTGCTTTTTGTCCGATAGAAAATTCTGTCTTTACTCTTTCAAATAACGTTATAGATTTTTTTTCATCATCAGTAGAAAGTTCGTTTTTAAAATAATTCTTTATATCCGCTACAAATTTTTTATGAGCAGGAGTAACCTTTTTACGCACTTTTTTTTCTAAATCAGTTGTTATTAAATCTTTTAAATCTCCTGCGGTTTTCTTTGTTTGTTTCGCAACATCTTCAACGACAGCTTTTTTTACACCCTTAAAACATACTGTATCTTTATTTAAAGGGTTATTTAATTTAAGCCCAAAGTTTGTAGTTACAATATTAGATCTACTATCATTATTTGGGTTAACGAAAACCTTATTAAAATTTGAAATTCCTAAAACATTCATTAACAACACCTTTCATCTTACTATAACTCAGTAAGTACCCTAAAACTTAAAATTTGCCTTTTTATAAACTTTTGTAAAGCTATACTTCCACAAGCTGGTCAGAAGAATTCTCAATTCTATTTTCAAAACCAGTATATTCACAAATTTGTCTAGCCCATTCTCTAATAATTTCATCTTCAGGTAGAGTATAAGAAATTGGCTTTCCAATAGTTACAGTAATATTTTTTTCAAAAAGTTTTTTGGCATAGCCATCGAAACCTTTAATTCCTACAGGAATAATATCTGCTTGGAATTTTTTAGCAAACATAATAAAACCTTTATGGACTGAGTCTATTACAGGTTCTTTTACAATTTTACCTTGAGGAAATATTCCTAGTGACCAAGATGTGTTGAATACTGATTTTACTGTTTTAAATGTAGCTATTTCAGGTTTTTCTCTATTTACAGCAAAAGCGCCAAGTGTATGTACTAAAAATTTCAATAATTTATCATCATCACGAAATAATTCTTGTTTTGCCATATAAGCAATAGTTTTCCAAGCTGCTAATGCAATAATTGGTGGATCAATATATGAAACATGATTACCAGCATAAATTACACGAGATGTTTTTGGAAGGTTTTCTCTCCCTTTGATTTTAATGTTGTACATAAGTTTAGTTACAGGCAAAACAACAGCAAGTACAAAAAACATGTAAAATGCTGTTCTAAAAATATTATAATCTTTTTCTGTTCTTCTATTATAATTCTTTTCTTTTTTCATTAAATCTTCTTCCAACCTTAGATAATTATTTATACTTTTACTTCATTTTTTATATATTTAAATCCAGTCAAATCCTCAATAGCTTTGCCCCATTTATCGACCATATCTTCTACATCATTAGAGTATGGAATTACTTGACCTATTTTAACAATAATTTTTCCTGTAAAAGGAAGTCTTTTAACTTCATTTGTACCGACTATGCCTACAGGTAATATTCCGCATTTTGTGCTTTTAGCTAATGACGCAAATCCTTTTGTAATATGAGAAATTTCACCAGGCTCTTGTCTGGTTCCTTGAGGGAAAATTCCAAGTACCCATCCTGTTTCTTTTAATGTTTTAACAGTTTTAATTGTAGATACTCCTAATTTTTCTCTATCTACAGCAAAAGCTCCAAGCCAATTCAGCCACCATCTCAAAAAAATGTTTTCAAATAGCTCTTTTTTTGCCATATATGCGACACCTTTGTCCATAATTCCGCATACAAGTGGTGGATCAAGTGTTGATAAATGATTTGCTGCAATAATGAAATCACTTGTTTCTGGTATATTTTCCTTGCCTTGTACTTCTAATCTATAAACTAACTTAAATCTAATCATATAGAATATATGAGTTACAAGAAATAGAAAAAAGCGTCTCCATTTATTATAAAATTTTGCATCTCTTAAAGAATATTTGTTACTGCTATTTTTTTTAGTATCATTAGACATTTTTAATGAGTCCCCTCGTCATTAATAAAATTATACTATAAATACTATAAATAAAATAGTTAAGCGGAGCTATTTACTGAGCTTCAGATTCGTTATTATTAGAATCATCTTTATTTTTTTCTAAAATATTTTCAACTTTTTTATTATCGTTCTCTTCTTCTTTTTTTTCTTCAAGAATATCTTTAAGAGTTTTTTTATGTTTTTGTGCATTTAATACAGATGCAACATTTGTCATAGCAAGAGAATTTAACGTAGCTCTTAGTAATGCACTTCTATCCACAAAATTTTGATTATATAAATCTTCTCCCTCTTCTTCGCCTTCTACTGGAGGAAGATACATTGCTTCTGAACCGTACTTATCTTGACTCATTTTTGCTGCAGTACCAGATGGGTCGCCACTTTTAAAATTGAACGCACCTCCGATTCCATAAAAACCTGCTGACCTATTATCTACCACTACTTAGACCTCATGTTAAGGATAATTATTTTACACTACACATTATAAATATCCTCACAGCATAATATAACCTCTAAAAGAATAATTTGCTAGTTTGTGACAAAATTGTTACATTTAATTCCATGATTAATAAATTTTAAGTTATGAATTATTTCATAATCAGTATTTAGCGGTATTTCTTTCATATTTTCTAGGACAAAATAGGTTGAGCCAGAGCCAGACATAATTGAATTTGGTATGGTTTTCTTTATTTTTTGTAACTCTTCATAGTCATTAAAAACGGCATATTCTAAATCGTTGTATAAAAACTCTTTGATATTTTTATTATTATTTATTGCTTCAATCATTTTTTCAGTCATATTATATTTAGGCTTAATTTCTTTATTAGCATATTTGGTATAAGCTTCTTTGGCTGAAATTCCCAGATGCTTAGGTTTTATTAAAGTTACATCGCTACTTATTGAAGGTAATTTTTCTATTTTTTCTCCTCTAGAAGTAGCTAGAATAGTTCCACCTTCAAGACATACATTTAAATCAGAACCAAGCTTAGCACAAATTTCGTGCAAATCTTCTTTATCAAGAGGTCTTGCAAATAATTCATTAAGCCCGAATATTGTTCCTGCAGCATCAGTGCTTCCACCTGCAAGCCCAGCAGATACTGGGATATGTTTGTCTATATAAATATTTATTTGAGCTTTCTTATTAATTTTTTCTAAAAATAATTTTGCAGCTTTATATACCAAATTACTTTCATTATATGGGATTTCTTTGCTGTTCCCAGTAAGTATTATTTGAGTTTCATTAGATTCTTTAAGTTCAATATCAAGATAATCATACAAATTAATCATTTGCATAATACTTTTGATATTATGAAAACCATCTTCTCGTTTATTTACTATTTCTAGTGTTAAATTTATTTTTGCCGGACAAGTTACTTTTATTTGTTTCATAACTAAATTATACGATAAAAACGAGTGTAAATATATTACACTCGTTTTCCAAACTTTTTAGTAAACTACTCTAATTAAGCACGTTTGCTACCTGAAATAGCGATTTGATGTCTACCTTTTGCACGACGTCTGTTTAAAACTTCTTGTCCGCCAGGAGTAGCCATTCTTGCTCTAAAACCGCTTACATGCTGTCTTTTAATCTTTGTTCCTTCTAGTGTACGTTTCATTTTTCTATTTCCTTTTCAGCTAATTTTACTTATAATG
>CALVAL010000060.1 GCA_944325535.1 Candidatus Gastranaerophilales bacterium | reverse complement strand
TTTATATTGTTTGCCGCTGCCACAAGAACAAGGCTCATTTCTGCCAACTTTTTCTGTAATTTGCGGTTTCTGTTCTACTGGGGTAGTTATATAATCAAATATCTCTGAGAACGATTGAGAACAGAATAAAATTGTTGCAGATGAGTAAATTTTATTTTCCAAATAATCAGACTTATAATTTTTTATAAGCTCTTCATAATTATAATTTGTTCCCATAATTTCATTCACAACATCCATGAAATTAGAATATTTAGTAGATACCCTATCTAAAATTGTATTTGGAATAGAATCATTTGTTAAAAAATACTCAACACAAGCTTTTGCATTTTCTACAACATTTTTATCTTCAAAAATTTTGCAAAATGTTTCAAAAAATGGTATCGCATATAGTCCATTTTTTTCATCAAAAATAACAGCAACATCATAAGTTTCATTATGCGAAGAAAAACCACCCATTGAGTTTTCTAAAAAGTTTGAATAATTATTATCCAATTCTTTTACATGGAAAAACTTATAATTTTCAATATTTGAACCTTTATCTGATAAATCAATTTCTTCATCATCGTTAAATGCACCAATTATTTCATCAGCATGTTTATTTGTTGTTAAAATTATATCTTTATCAAAAGTTTTGATAAATTTTTGATACATTTCTGAAATCGTATTTTGGATTTCTTTTTCTTTTTCCGGATTATCCAAATACAATAATCTTGGAGTCTGTACTAATTTCATAACTGCATATCTTATTGCATCAGCTTTTTGAGAATGTGAAAGAATACTTGAAATTTCTATAATATAGTATTCACCTTCAAGTTCAAAAATACGGGCAACTATATATTGTCCGGCATATACTCCTCTAAAATTTGTCATTTTTGTCAGAGAAAGTACTTTATAAGTTTTTTCATTAATCAAATTATATAGTTCAAATCCGTTTTTTAAAATCTTTTTGATTTCAAAAATTGAAGCTTGAGCTTTTATAAAACTATCAGTTATTTTTTCGTTTTTAGCTCCATTTTCTTTAAACATTTCTAAAATTGATTTATTATCAATTCTGCGCTCGAAAATGTAAGGAAGAAAGATTTTTTCCATTTGATTCAATGAAATATTTCTAGCTCCAATAGTCGCTAGATATTCATCAAAATCTGATTTAACTTTTTCATCATTTTGAGTATATTCAAAAATTTCTTTAACTACATCATTTATTTCATTAATTTTTTCTATAACAGTCATTTAGCTTTCTCCTCACCAAATAAAATATCTTAAGTAAAACTTTTTCGCAATAATACAATCAGACAATTGATTTTATTATTTTCCAAAAACAGGAGGTGGCTGAATGTATAAAGGCTTAAGCTTTCTCCAATCAGTCTCTTGTTTTTCTAATGCTAATTTAGCAAGAATTTCTCCAAGTGGATATTCACCTTGCTGATATGAAACAACCTCACTAGCATTCTCTTTCAATCTTTCAAATAAGCTATTATCAGAAATAACCTTTCTTCCCTTAACAATTTTATCAACTTCCTCCAGCTCTATTGCGCCTAAAATCTTTCCATCAAAAATATAAGCTTTATTTTTACGAGCATCCAATGCTACTAAATCATTTCCGCCTAAAATTTTTGATAATATTTCTAAAGAAGATACCCCAACAGCTTTTATATCCAATTGTTGAGCCAAAACTCTTGCGACAGTAGTGCAAGCACGAATTCCGGTAAAACTTCCCGGTCCTATATCTGTAGCTATCATATCAATATCTTTAGGCTCTAAACTATTAGACTTTAGAATTTCAACAATAGTTGAAATAAGATATGCTGAATGGTAATTTTCTCCATCAGATAAAATTATTTTACTTTCTATAATTTTATCATCCTCACTCAGAGTAATATAAGTCTTATCAAGACAAGTATCAAAAGCTAATATTTTCAATTTCTTAGTCCTTCTATAATTTCATCTTTTCCAATTGATTTGAACTCGTAAATTCTACTATCATCGTCATCATATGTAACATTTATCTCTATTCTTTCAAAGGGTAACTCACCTTGTGAGAATTCTGCCCATTCTACGAATGTAATTTTTCTACCATAAGAATATTCTCTTAATTCATCTGTAATTGTTTTTATTCCAGCATGTTCTAGTCTGTACAAATCAAAATGATAAACTGGAATTGAAGCACTATGATACTCATTAAGAATAACAAAACTTGGACTTGTTACTTTTTCTTTTATACCTAAAGCTTCCGCAACTAATTTAACAAACGCTGTTTTCCCAGCACCAATTTCTCCAAATAAATTCACAAAACAACCATCCTTTTCTACAAGTTTTGCAAATTTATATGCTAAAGCCTTTGTATCATCTAAGGTTTTGCATTTTTGTCTATACATACCCTGTTCCTTCCGCTTTCTTTTGCTTCATATAGAGCTTTATCTGCCCTTTTAAATAAATCTTCACCACTCTCATTAGAGTCTAATTCGGCAAGTCCCATACTAATTGTGACATTGATATTCATTTTGTCAAGACAAACCGGCGTCTCTTCAACTGCTTTTCGAAGCCGTTCACCAACAATTTGAGCTTCTTCAATATGAGTAAAAGGAAGAAGAATTGCAAACTCTTCTCCACCATATCTAGAAGGTATATCAGATTCTCTTAAATGTTCTTTTATAATCTGTGCAACTGTTCTTAAAACGATATCTCCGCTTGCATGTCCATATGTGTCATTAACTTTTTTGAAAAAGTCTATATCAATCATCATTGCACAAAGCGGATTTTTTTGACGCTTTGTTGTTGCAATTTCTTGACCTAGACGCACTTCAAACTGTCTGCGATTATTTAAATTAGTAAGAGCATCAAGCGTTGCATACTGGAGTACTTTTGAATAAGTATTCGCTCTATTAATTGTAATTGCAGATTGTCTTGTAAGCTGCTCTAAATAGCTGATATCACGTTTGGATAAAGAATCCAGCGTACTTCTTGCAACAATACAGCCCGTAATTTCACCATCAGACATTAATGGGAATGCCCCAATTTTATTATCACTTGTCATAAGATATTCAGTATCATTATTAAGCTTAGAAAGAATTTCATAGATTCTCGTATCATTACAAGCTTTTGGCCAAACAAGATTAAAATTTTCATCCTGTTTTAAAAATACATAAATTAAATGATCAGAAATAAATCTATCAAGCATTTCTCCAATAAGTGGAACAATATAATTTAACTCGTATTGAGTCTCAATTATTTTCGCAATATTTTTCATTGAGTCATGAAAATCAACATTAATTTTTGACTGTTCATTTAATACAATATTCTGAATTTTTAATGAAATTTCCGCTGCAAAAATTTTCATCACTTGCAATGCAAAAATACTTAGCGCCTCTTCATTATTAAAATCAATTTTAATAAGCCCGAAAACTTTCTCGCCTTTTACTAGAGGAATAGCAAAAGAGGTTATTTTGATTTTTATATCACCTAATTGAGGCGGAAGCTTATAAGCTTTTTTATTAATTACAAAATCATGCTCTTTCAAATTTTCAAAAGCTTCATATGCATCATCTTTATCATCAATAACACACCAATTATCAGCACAATTACGAAGTGTATTTGTAACATCATCAAATATGTACAAACTCAAATTCTGAAAACTAATATATTCAGAAAAAATCTTTTTTAATTCTGAACATAATTCAGAAATATCAATTTCTTTTGTTGTCAATTCCGAAATATTACTCAAAAATTGAAATTCTTTAGTATTCATTCAAATCTTCTTCCTCGTTAAAATACTCAAATCCTGCACAAGTTTTGAAGTTTTCTATAATTGCCTTATCAAAATCTTCATCAGGAACAATTTTTCCATTTACATAAGTATAACTAATAGATGTTGTAGGCTCATCCGATAGTTTTTGAGTATAGTACTCTTCACTTGTTATAAATCTTCTTGATACATCATTTAAAAGATTAAAAATATAAGATGATTGCAATGTTGTAGTCTCAGGATCTTCCAGTATCAACATAGCAGCTTTTTGTAATTCATCGACAGAATCACTATATCGATTTAGCCTTCTTAATAATACTGCAAGATTATAATGAGCTTCATATCTCATTGGCTCTAATTGAATAGCTTTACAATAATCAAGTCCTGCTTCACGATATTCACCTCTTAAGTGATGAGCGACGGCTTTGTTATAATAAACATCATAATTCTTCTTTAAAAACTTTAATGCTTTAGAATAAGCTTCGACTGCATCACCTAAATATTTATATGTTAAATATCTTTTTTCTAAAGGAAGATACATTGCTTTTCTTTTATAGGCAACGCCTTTATTATAATAAGCAATCCCCCTATTTGCTGGAACACTTTTAATATTACTGTATACAAAAGGTATCCACAGTTTTAATAATCTAATCTGAGTAATTGTATCAAATTGTTCGATTGCTTCATCAAAAAAACCTAAATCCTCTGAATAGACAATCCCTAAATTCATTCTCGCTAAAACATATTTTGGATTATGTTCAATTGCATGTTCATAAGCATCTACAGCTGAATAATAATCTTCATATACAGCATAAATATTACCTAAATTAAACCAAGCTTCATAGTGTTCAGGATATAATTCCAAGCCGCGATTATAGTACTCCAAAGTCTTAGCCAAATTATTCTGATAATAAGCTTGATCTCCTTTATAAATGTAATATGTACCTTTGGCCTTATTGACCTGTTTTTCTATCCAGCCCCAAAAGAAAAATGCCAAAATCGCACATATACAAATGAGTATAACTAATGTAACTTTTGAAAAAATTTTTCTTAAAATACGTTTCATACCTTTAGAAATTATATCATAAATTAGCTGATTATTTTATTCCTAAGTATTTTCTATAAAACTTAAACTACAGAACTTTCATATTTCTAATAGAATAACTCAATATCATTCTTAATTTTAAAAAGAGTAGTTTTAACAAATTTAACTATAAAATTTATGCTATAATTCAAATATGAGTAATCAGCAAAAATACTTATACATAATTTCCGGTGCTAATGGCAGTGGTAAAAGTACTTTAGCAGAAGTTCTTTTAAAAGAGAAAAACTTAGAATTTTTAAACGCTGACGAAATTGCAAAAGAGCTTGCCCCTAATGCTATTAACAGCGTACCCATTTCTGCAGGAAAAGAATATTTCAAAAGATTAAAATTATACTTTGATAACAAAAAATCTTTTGCAGTAGAATCAACTTTATCTGGGAATAATGTGATTAGAATTATAAAAAGGGCACAAGATTTAAATTACAAAATTATTCTTGTGTATTCTTTTTTACAAAATTGTACAACCTGCATAGAACGTGTAAAAAAACGTGTTAAAAACGGTGGGCATAATGTGCCAGAAGAAGATATTATTAGACGATATTATAAAAGTCTAGTAAAATTTTGGAATGAATACCGTTATATGGTTGATGAATGGACTTTATTTTTTAACGGGTATGACTATGCTCCAATAATTGTATCTTTTGGAGTGCGAGATAAATATGAAGTTATAAATAAACAAACACAAGATAAATTTAATAGTATTTTAAAACTTGCAAAGGAGCAAATAAATGAGAGATAAAGACGCTTTGGAGTTATTGAATATGTTTACATTAGCAGCTCAAAATGCGAAAGCTAAAAATAAATATGAATTCGAACTAAAAATTGATGAGAATGCTCTTATGCAAATACTTAGAAAAGCTTTCCCAAGTATGAAAAGCACTAATATCAAAAATCTTGCAAATAACATTTTACAAAATTAATAATAAGAGTTTGCGGAAAAATTAACATTTTTCTCGCAAACTGCTGGGAACGGTTTCACATCAGGTTGTGTGCTATCCCGCACACGGCCTGATGTTCACACACCTAATGTCGGATTTGGAAAATCTCAAAAATTTGTCAATTTTTGGATTTTTCCGCATCCTCATAAACTAATCTTCAATATATTTAAATAAATCATTAGGAGTACAATCAAATACAAAACATAATTTATTTAAAGTTTCAAACTCTATTCCTGCAGTTTTATCATGATATAGAGCATAAATAGTATTGTAAGAAACACCAGCAAGTTTTGCAGTCTCTGCAACTGTCATTCTGCGCATTCCTATTAATATTGAAACATTATTCTTTATCATATTAGTATTTTAGAAGAATTTATTAAATTTGTAAAACAAGAGAGCCGCAATCAGAAACTATACTTTTTCCATTAAGCATGATATAATTGCTCTATGTTCACCGGAATTATTGAAGAAACGGGAAAAATCCTATCTATCACAGATAAAATCGTAGTTATTGAAGCTGATATCGTACTTAAAAATACAAAAATCGGCGATAGCATTGCTGTAAATGGAGTCTGCCTTACAGTAACAGATTTGAGCAATAGCTCTTTTTGTGCTGATGTATCTCCAGAAACTTTTAGAGTCAGCGCTCTAAAAGAGCTAAAAAAAGGTTCAATAGTTAATCTTGAAAGGGCAATGGCGGCAGATGGAAGATTTGGAGGACATATCGTATCTGGCCATGTGGATAGCATTGCTAGAATTATAGCAATAGAAAAAAATACTGAATTCTACAATCTTAAAATAAGCCTAAACAGTGATTCTTCAAGATATGTAGTAAAAAAAGGCTCGATCACAATAGATGGAATAAGCCTTACCGTTGCAGAGATAGTTGACAATTTAGTAACTATTGCAATAATTCCTCATACATTTGAGAATACAAATTTAAAAACACATCAAAAAGATGATTTAGTTAATATTGAGGTCGATATTTTAGCTAAATATATTGAAAAATTTTTATCAACAAGTGATAATAGGTCAAGAATAGATATGGATTTTCTCCAAAGGAATGGGTTCTGCTAGTATGACAAATCAATTTAATACAATAGAAGAAGCATTAGAGGATTTTCGAATAGGAAAACCAATTATAGTTGCAGATGATGAAGATAGGGAAAATGAAGGCGACTTAATCTGTTCTGCTCAATTTGTAACCCCTGAACTAGTGAATTTTATTACTAAAGAATGCCGAGGAATTGTATGCTTGGCAATTTCACAAGAAATAGCAGAAAAGCTTGAATTACCGCAAATGGTAGAAAGAAATACCGAAAGCATGCAAACTGCTTTTTCACTGAGTATTGACGCTCATCCTAAGTATGGAGTAACAACCGGCGTATCAGCTTTTGATAGAGCAAAAACTATAGAAGTAGCTATCGCACCGGATGCAACACCATCAGATTTGAGACGTCCTGGACACCTATTCCCTTGTGTAGCTAAAAAAGGCGGAGTTCTAAAACGCTGTGGACATACTGAAGCTGTGGTCGATTTAGCAAAATTATGCGGACATAGAGAAGCCGGAATTATGTGTGAAATCATGAAAGAAAACGGCGAAATGGCTCGCAGAGATGACTTACACGAATTTGCTAAAAAACACAATTTTAAATTTATAACTGTATCAGATTTAATTGCATATAGATTAAAACGTGAAACTTTTGTAAAACGAGAAGTTGAAGTATTTTTACCTACTCAATTCGGAGATTTCAAAATCGTTGGATATACTGATACAATTACAGGCTGTGAACATGTAGCTTTGTATAAAGATGATGGCTCAGATAAAATTCCGCTAATAAGAGTTCATAGCGAATGTCTCACAGGAGATATCTTCCACAGTCTTAAGTGTGATTGCAACTGGCAACTACATACAGCTTTGAAAATGATTGATGAATACGGCAAAGGAGCTCTTATTTATCTAAGAGACCATGAAGGTCGTGGAATTGGATTGATAAATAAACTTAAAACATACAAACTTCAAGATGAAGGACAAGATACTGTCGAGGCGAATGTATCTTTAGGCTTCGCACCTGATTTAAGAAACTATGGTGTTGGCGCTCAGATTATTCTTGATTTAGGGTTCAATAACTTTAATTTGATCACTAATAACCCGAAAAAAATAGTTGGACTTAAAGGTTATGGTCTTACTATTCATGAAAATATTAATCTCAAATCAGAAGTAAATAAATATAACGAAAAGTACATAAATACAAAACGTGAAAAAATGCATCACTTAATGTAAAGGATTTTTTATGCCAGAAACAGCTTATGAAGTAGAATTATTAAATGGAAGTCTCTATAAAATTTTTAAAGGCGTATACAACGATTTTAAAGCTAAAGCCGTTGATGACTATAAGTTTGAACTAGAGCCGCTTCCATATGAAGAGTTTGTTGATGCAATAGAAAAACAATATATGCATTGTATTGTACTTAAAGAAAATCAAATCCCAACAGCTTTTCTTGTTTATACAACCTCAATTTCAGAAGCTGTTGAACTTAACTTAATTCACTGCTTGGGCAATGAAGATGAAGTAACAAAAATTCATCTACTTATCGAAAAATTTCTAGAACTCACAGAAGCAGAAAGAGCAACAAAAGTTGTATCATATCCAATGCTCGGACATCAATCAGTATTTACAGCTGACATTGCAAAGTATGGCTTTAAATTTATTGGATTAGCAATTTTAAGATTTATTATGGGGAATGCTTCTTCTGAAAGAATTTTAGAGAACATGAAATTATCTGAAAAACCAGAAGATTACAAAATAGTTGGGTATTCTGATTCTTACAAAGAAGATGCAATAAGAGTTATTCATGAAGCTTTCAGAGACACTCAAGATGCTATTTACGATACAAGATTCAAATCAATAGAAGGTACAACAGATATCATAAATAAGATCGTTGAAAATATTTATGGAGAATTTTTACCTGAAGTTACATCTGTACTTCTATACAAGGATTCTCCTGTAGGATTTGCATTTGCAAACGTTACAGGCGGAACAATTGCAAACTTACCACTCGTTGCAATTGAAAAAGAACATCGCAATAAAGGATTTTCCGCATACCTCCTAAATCGTTCTATAAAAACACTTGTAGATTGGACAAAATTAGGTACCCGAATATTTAATGAAGTTAATGTAACTACTGAAACAAATAATTATAAAGCTTTAAAAATGTATAGAAAAGTTGGTTTTAAAGAGGATTTCTGCTATCCTCAGGCTTATTTAGTGCAGAAAAAATAAAAACTATACTTACTACGTGTGAAAGGAGAAGTATGAGAGAGAAGACAAAAATTTTAGCAGCTATCAGTGCTGTATGTATGACATCATGTATTGCAATGGCAAAAGAACCTGCAGATGTACAAGCTTATGCTCATCCAACTATGTTTGGTTCACAAGCTCAAACTCTAGTAAACGCAGATAGCAGTGCAATTATTGGTGGAAAAGTCTACAAACCTTGCCATGCTAAAACAATGGAAGGAAAAGAAAATGTTGTTATTGGTCATTTTGCGAAACATATGCTTGATGGTATGAAAGGCAAAATGGATGCAAAAAGAGCTGGAGTATTTAATCCTAAAATGCCAGTATTACGCTCAGAAATGGCATTTATCTTAGCAGAAGGCCTTGAATTAAAAACAGTAAAAGCAAATAATTACAAAGATATAGATGCTGATTACTGGGCTAAAGATGAAATTAACAAAGCTCTAACTGCTGATGTTATGATTGGCTATCCTGATGATACATTCAAGCCTGATCAACCTATTACAAAAGCAGAAGTATTTGCTACATTTGCTAAAATGATGAATCTTGATGTTAATTCAAAAGCAGCTCCTACTTTTGAAGGTAGTACAATTAAATACATTCCAAGCTGGGCTAATAATGCAACAAATGAAGTTGTGGCATCAAACATTTTAAATAAAATGCCTGATAAAGATAAATTAATAAATGATGAATATCTTTCAAAAGAACAAGTTGCATACATGCTAGGAGCACTAAAAGCAGGATTTGATATCGATACATCAAAAGGCCTTGTAAATTGTGCAACTAAAAAATATGAACCTATCAGTATGAAAATTAAGCTAAGTGAAAGAATCAGCGCAAGAACTTCAAATGTTGGCGACACTTTCACTGCAAAAACAACTGAAAATGTAACAATAGGTGGAGTATGCTACCCAGCAGGTTCTACTGTAAAAGGTATTGTATCAGGAATTTCAAGACCTGGAGTTAAAAACCCTGGATATGTTCAAATTGAATTTAAGACAATCAAAAATGGCGATTCTGTAGCAGAATTCCCTAAAATGATGTCTAGTGCTGATGTAGACGTATCTAAGAATCCTAATATAGCTTCTAGAGTTCTAGCTGCACCTTTCTCAATTATAGGACGTACTGCAGGTGTTGCTGGTCGTTCAATTTCTTCCACTTGCGAAGTTATTTCTAATAGTGCTGAAGAATTCGGGGACAACTGGTCAGATGCTTTCTGTGATACAGCTTCATTACATCCGCTAAAAGGCTTAAAAAGCGTTGGAAGCAGCTTTATTACAATAGGAAAGAGCGTATTCAATGTTACTAAAGTTGCTGCAAGCGGAGTATTTGGTGTTTGCTATGAATTAGTAGATGAGGTTAAATACATTTTTGTACCTAATACTACTAACGATTCAAGCTTAAATCCAGATGAAGAATTAACAATTCTTTACTAATAGAGTTTGCGGAAAAATTGACATTTTTCTCGCAAACTACGGGGAACGGTTTCGCATCAGGTTGTGTGCTATCCCGCACACGACCTGATGCTCACACACCTAAGGTCGGATTTGAAAAATCTCAAAAATTTGTCAATTTTTGGATTTTTCCGCATCCTCAATATAAGCTTCGATGTTAAACAAAAAATCCTTGTCATAACTAAATGGCAGGGATTTTTGTTACAAATCTTCACAAACGCAAACAAAAAAAGCAATTTTTTCTTTGCTTGTAACTTTATATATATACAAGATATCAAAAGTCATTACATAGTAAAGGAGAAATATATGGCAAGAGTTTTAATTTCAATGCCCGAAGAATTTTTAGACAGAATTGACCAAGTAGCAGAAGGTGAAAATCGTACACGTTCTGAATTAATTAGAGAAGCTTTGAGAAGCTACATGTATAAAAGTCGTGTAAAAGCTAACACTATGGCTGGTAAAAATGCTGCAATTTTAGAAGCATTACTGGATTAGTCAAGTAGCAAATAAATTTTATTGAAGAAAAACTATGTTTTAAAAAGCAAAATATTTTCTTCATAAGAAGCGGAAAAAGGAAAAGGGAAAATTTGGGAATAAACAAAACCATCAGTTTTAATGATGGTTTTTTTATATATTTACAAAAGAATTGATAATAATATTAATAATTTCTGTGCTATTATGACTTATTGCTTTTTCAAGAGCAGGAATTAGCTCATCTATCTTATTAACCCTTATTGCAAAGAAATCATAAGCTTCTGCAATTTTCGTAAAATCAGGATTAATCATTTCTACTTGATAACATTTTTTGTATATTTTTTCTTGTAATTGTCTTACCATGCCCAAATAACTATTATTCATAATTATTATTTTGACAGGAAGATTATGTTCTCTACATGTTGCAAGCTCCTGCAAATTCATTTGAAAAGAACCATCTCCTGTAATATTAAGAATTAAATTTTCAGGAGAAGCAATATTTGCTCCTATTGCGGCAGGAAGCCCAAACCCCATGGACCCAAGTCCACCTGATGTAATAAATTTTCTTGGTTTATTAAAATTAAAAAATTGTGCAGTAAGCATTTGATGCTGACCAACATCAGTAACAACTACTGGTTCATAGTATTTTGTATACTCTGATATAACCCTAAAAACTTATTCTGATGATAGTTTGTTAGAAGAAATTTTTTCTAATTGATAATCAGTTTTATACATATCATTTTCATACAACAATAATAAAAAAGAAACTGAAAAATTACC
>CALVAL010000059.1 GCA_944325535.1 Candidatus Gastranaerophilales bacterium | reverse complement strand
TCATTGGGTTGGTAGAGCAAGCTCTACGATTTCTCTAACCCGTTTCGCCTTCGTCTCCACTCAAGGGAGCTATTGCGACATATCTTCTATTAAATTTTCATTTTACGCACGCACAAGCGCTATATGAATATTCTACTTGCTAAAAATTTATAATCAAGCCCTTTTTTAGTTTTGAGGAGCTAACCAAGCTGTAACATTTCTACCCTCTACCATTGGCTTCTTCTCAACTGTTACAGGATCATTTGCTAAATCTGCTATAAAGCGGTTTGCTAAATCTATTGCCAGCTGAGAATGTTGCATTTCTCTGCCACGTAGCATTACAACAATTTTAACCTTATTACCTTGAGATATAAATTTTCTTATATTCTTTAATCTTACTTCGTAATCATGAGTATCGATTTTATAGCGAACTTTCACCTCTTTTATGTCAATAACGTGTTGTTTTTTCTTCGCTTCTTTAGCTTTTTTTTCAAGCTCATACTTATACTTCCCATAGTTCAAAATCTTTGCTACAGGAGGGGCTTGATTTGGGCTAATTACTACTAAATCTAATTCAGCTTCTTCTGCCATTTGTAGTGCTTGGGATGTAGGTACTATACCATGATTAGTTCCATTTTCATCTATTAATCGTACTTCTCTTGCTCTAATTTTTTCATTTATTAGAGGCTTATCTTTGCCTGACCCTTTATTTGGGCTTCTATCTTCGTTTGCGATGATTATTCTCCTTTTTTACATTTTACATTATTAATAATACCATGGCTTAACCATTTTTCAAGTGTTTTAGACTAATTTTCACTTTCCAATACATAATCAGAAGCAATTGCAAGCCATTTATAAGACTCGTTTACAGATTGAGGAATATCAACTACAAAAGTCCCACCATATCGTCCTCTTGTGAATGTTACATAACCATCATATGCCAAATTGTTCAAAGCTTTTTTAATAGTCTTTGTACTTACATCAAACATTTTTGCAAATTCCACCATTGAAGGTAACTTTGAGCCTATCTCACTATTTTGAGCAATATAATGCTTGATTTTCAACTCAATTTCTTCATAAAAATACATTTTATTTTCAGCATTTTTTATGAGCATAGTACCATATTGTCCTCGTCTAGAATATAAAATCCCCTTTTTAGTCAATATTTTTACTGCATCATGAATAGTTTTAATACTAACACCAAAATATTTCGCTAATTCTTTATTCGAAGGAATTCTACCCTCATTAGAAATATTGGAAAGCTCATTTTGTAATCTTTCTGCCACTTTTTCTGATAAGGATTTAGTCTGTACCTCTGTTGTTATAAACTCCAAGCTGTTTATTATAAAATTATTCTCTTTTTTTATTAAAATATTATCCAGAACCAGATTATTTAATGCAGCTCTAATCGTTGCCCCAGATAAATTTAGCATTTTCCCAAGTTTTCTTGTAGATAATAATGCATCACCACTTTGCAAATTATTCTCTTTAATATAGTTCTTTATACTCTCAATCGCAAAGTCTTTTTTAGAAGTCATTTTTTCTACGCCACAATTTGTATTGGGATTCTTGATAAAAGAGCCTATTCTTTGCTTAGATTCAATAATTTGAACATCCTCCAGCATTCTAAATACATTTTGTATTGTACCTAGACTGACTCCAATATGAAATGCCAAATCACCCTTTATCGGCAACCTGTCACCATAATTTATGATTTTTCTTTTAAGTGAAGACTCTATCCACAATTTTAGCCAGCAAAAAATTTTTTCTGTTTTATTTTCATTAACACCGAAGCTATGAACGTGCGGCGCCATTTCTGCTACAGTTATCTGTCTTGAATTTTTTATCAATTATCAAACCTTCCAAATTTTTAAGCCTTTTTTATATTAACATAACTAAAAATAATGGCTCAAGTTATATAACCTGAGCCATTTTATAACTAATATGAAATTGCAAACTATTTTCCGTTAACAACTTCTTTGAATTTTTTACCAGCTGAAAATACAGGAACTGTTTTAGCAGGGATTTTGATTTCCTTACCAGTTTGAGGGTTTCTACCATTTCTAGCAGCTCTCTTACGTGGTTCGAAAGTACCAAAACCAACTAAAGTAACTTTTTTACCTTTAGAAACTGTTTTTTGAACTGTTTCGATTAAAGCTGATAATACTTCATTAGCTTCTTTTTGAGTAACTTTTGATTTTTTTGCAATTTCTTGTACTAATTCTTCTTTGTTCATTATAAAACTCCTTTCTTCTATTTACAAACTCTATTATACAGACTACATTTTAAAATGCAAGTACTTTTTTGTTTGAAAAGCCTATTTTTTCTATGTTGTAGCCCCATATCACAAACAAATGCAAAAACAACCCTACATAGGGCCTAGCATAAAACCGGCATTTTATAAGGGATTAATTATTCTTGAATATTTAAAATACTACCTTTTTGAAGCTGAGACATATCATACGCTTGCTGCAATTTCTGAGACTTTTGAGTCTTTCTAATTTCCATTTGAATGCTTTCCATGCCCTTTTCTAATTTCTTTATATTACGCATTTCAGAGTCTCTAAGCTCATCTAAAATTTTTTCAAGCTCTTTTTCTTGAACAGGGGTAAGCTCCAAATACTTTCTAATACATTTGCAACTCAAAAATAATTGTTCTCTTGATTTTATCATTGTAATTGCATTATCAAAATCCTCATTATCAATCATGCGTGAAATATCTTCAGAACCATTTTTTAACTGCTGATACTGTAGCATTAATTGTTCAAATTGCTTTTCATCTTGCATTTTCGATACCCCTTATTAAGATTCAACATTATTTGAATTTTTTTGATACTCTTGCATTGCTTCATCTAATGTTATAGTACCATTTTGTATTTCTATAGCTTTTTGAAATCCCCAACGAATATTAGTTATATCCTCTATTACCTCATCAATCTTTGCAGAATTTCTTTGGACATTTGCTTTTATTAAATTCATTGCCATTTTATTGTATAACCTAAATAATTGTTTAGAAACATCATTACCATTTTCTAAATCAATCGTACGCATTAACTCTCTTATAATTTTTCTGGCACCATCAATATTTTCTGCACGCTCTTTTAAGTTCTTTTCCTCTATAGCAACTTTTGCCTTTTGTAAAAATTGTAATGCTCCATCAAATAACAATATCATAAGCTTTTCTGGCGTAGCAGTATTTATATTACTCGCCTGATATTGTTTTATATATTTATTGTATGGATTTACTGGTGGCATTTATACCTTCTTATTCACAAATATACCCGATGCCATATTCAATTTTTGAACTAATTCCCCAAGTTCATTACCGGATATTGTTTCTATTAATCGATTTGTTGCACTATCATATAATTCTATTATATCATCTTTTGCATTTAATTTGACATAAAAATCTTTATTAGGATTTTCAATTTCTTCTATGTCAATTTCATCTTGCAAATCCTCAGAAGAATCCTCTTGTACTAAACCATCATCAAAAGTATTTTTTCTTTCATCTTGGGATTTTCTTTTATTTGTTTCATCTTCATCATCTTTAGCACGAACTCTTTGGTTTACACTCAAAGACTGAACTTGTTTATTAAAATTAGCCTCATCAGAATGAATTGCCTGCTCTGTTTTATTGGCATACTCTGCAGATGTGGCTTCTTTAACAGCCCCTGTATTTGCAATAGACAGTCCATCCATGCCCATATATGAAGGTTCCTTTACAAATATTTACTTTTAATATCTTATGATATAATTGTCACATAGACATCGTACAAAAGAAGGGTATATTTATGAGCAACAGCCTATTTATAAATTATATGGAAAAAATGCTTGCTTTTCCTCTTTGGATTAAGCAAACTATATTTTTGAATCTATCAAATGATTTAACTACATATTTGAGTAACGACTTTTTAGACATGCCTGAAGGCGAATTGTTCCATATCTATAAACCAGTTTTGTCTGAGTTAGGACAAAACGAACTTTTAACAAAAGAATCTAAATTTGATGAAAGTATTTACTCTTTTTTAAACTGTTGTTCAAAAGGAATGTCATTGATTGAAATTGCTATTGAAAATAATTTTACTATGGAAGAAGTTGCAAAAGCGTTCACTTTTTGCAAAACTTCTGGATTCTTCTCAACAGAAGTTCCTAAGCTAGTAAGTGCAATCGCTGGATTTATTGCAGGGAAATATCGTACTGGTGAATACTTTATTCGTTCTGGGAAAATGACAATTGAACAATTAGATGAAGTTTTAAACAAACAACAAGAAATGAATGAAGCAGGCAAACACGTTTTTATTGCAGAATTGATGGTTCAACTAGGTTTCGTTCAAGAAAAAGATGTAAAAAGTATCATTTTTATGAAAGAAGAATCAGGAAAAAGATTTTCTTTAAATCCAGATGATGTACCAACTTTAACTATGGAAAAAGAAAACTACGATATTCGAGTAGAAAATACTAAATTAAAAGAAGAAAACGAAATCTTAAAACAAAAAATGGATGCATTACTCACATTTATTAAAGAACACAAAGAAAAAGGAGAATAACCTCTAATAATCTATTTGAAGTTTTGGATTTCTTCTAAACCAGGTTAACTGTCGTTTTGCATAGTTTCTTGTATGTTGTTTGAGTTTATCTATAGCTTCATTCAAAGTTGAATGTCCATCTAGATAAGAAAGAATCTCTTTATATCCGATTGTCTCGGTAAAATTTTTAATTCTTCCATGCTTTTCCAAAAGTTTCTGTGTCTCTTCTATTAGTCCTTGCTCAAGCATGATATCGACTCGCTTATTAATCCTATCATAGAGTTCTTCTCTAGAATTAATCTTTGGAATATACCATTCCACATCATACTCAGGCTCTTTTTGGATTGAAATTTCTGAAAGAGGCTGTTTTAAAGTTTTAATCACTTCTAATGCTCTTATTATTCTTCTTTTATTAGAATCTTTTAGGCGCTCATATATTTTATTGTCAAGCGCTTCAAGTTCAGTTAATAATTCATCCTTCTCTTTTAAATCAAGTTCTTCTCGCAGTTCATAATTTGGGGCAACTCTTGGGAGGTCATAATTCTCAAGCAGAATTCTAAAATATAATCCCGTCCCACCTACAATTATAGGAATCCTTCCTTTTGCTAAAATTTTCTCTATCGCAGCTGTAGCATCATCATAATAATTTCCTACAGAATAATCCACCTCAGGCTCTATTATATCTATCAAATAATGAGGAATACCCTCTCTTTCTTCAATAGCAGGCTTCGCTGTTGCTATATCAAAACCTTTATAAACAAGTCTTGAGTCTGCAGATATTATTTCACCATTGAACTTTTTAGCAAATTCAATAGATAATTTTGTTTTTCCACTTGCCGTAGGCCCTACAATTGCAATTACTTTCGGTTTCATACTTTACATTCTACCTTAAAATCAAAAACTATGATATAATACTTGCATGCTTAAAAAAATTGTAACTATAGCTTTATTATCAGTTTCATTAGCAGCAAATGCAGTAGAAATACCTGTTGATGCAAAATTAGATTACAACCAAGGTATTGATTTTTATAAGCTCGGAATGTATGAAAGAGCTATAGAATCATTTAGATCCGCAATAAGAACATATCCGGACTATATTGATGCTTATTATAATTTAGCAACAATTTTAGAATATTTAAAACAATATGCTGAAGCTCTTGCAATATACAAGCAAGTATACTTAAGAAATCCTAATGATTATGAAGTCATTTATAAAATAGCATTAATGAGCTCAAAATTAGAGGATTATACAAAAACTACTGAATTCTTAGCTTTAATTCCAGAATCAAGCAGTTATTATAAAAAAGGTCAGGAACTTGCAGAATCAATAAAGATTTCTACAACTCTTCCTCCTCAAAAAACTAATGCTCCATCAAAAATTGCAACTAAATCAGGTATATATGAAAATATTTTGAGTCCTACAGGTATTACAACAGACTCTCAAGGAAATGTCTATGTTGCAACATATTCCGATAATACAATATTAAAAATCACACCTGATGGAAAAAGACAAGTATTTGTAAAAAGTACACAAATAAGTGGACCAATAAGCTTAGCTAGCGATAGTATGGGAAATATTTATGTTTCCAACTATAATTTAAATAATGTCTTAAAAATATCTTCAAGGGGCGAAATTTCAGTCTTAGTATCAAAAGTTGATAAACCATATGGACTTCATGTTGAAGGAAATATGTTATTTATAACTTGCCAGGGTTCTAACTCAATATTAAGACAAAAAATCTAGTTATTTAATTGTTTTCTTAGATTATTTTTAACCCCACTAAGTGGTCCATTATTTGGAGCAACTAAGTTTTGGTAATACTTTTTAGCATATACAAATGGAAATTTTGGTATCCAAGAGAATTTGATAATTGTATTTGCAGCATCAGCTCCTTGTAAGAACATTAATTCATCAATAGTGTCCTCATATGCCGGAGAAATTGATGAAAAGATTTTTAAGAAATAATTAGTTGCAGAGACACTATAATATCCGGTTGCAGTAGCTGGATTAGATATAAATTCTGTTATTTTAAAGTTAGAACTATCTGCAATTTTATCAAAAGGAATAGTTAGCTCTTTACCTTTTACACCTTCAATTTCGTAAGTATTTCCATTGTATACAATCACCATTAAATGTGGCTCTGGCATATAAATATCATCAAAAATATTATCTAAAATTACTTGTCCATTAAGGTCAGTAACTCCATATTTATAATTTTTGCAAGTCAAAAACATACCGCCATATAAAAGATCAATTGAAGAATACTCTACTGGTAGGACATCAAAACCTTTTTCATCAAACATGCCATTTTTATCGCCTTTAGTTAATTTTACAAACTTCCCAAGGACTCTATCTGCACGAGAATACTTTGGTTCAACTACAATTTCACCATTATCATTCATAATGCCGAATTTATTTCTATATTGAATAATCCAGCCTGTTTCACCGAGGCGTATCATTTTTTTATACTTCGCATCAGCTATAACTTGACCTTGTTCATCTTTTAGACCAAATTTACCATCTTCGTTAAAAACAGTAGGTCGTGAAAACACAACATTTTGAGCAATCATTAATAAAACAAGTAAAAAAGCTAACTTCTTCATAGTTTAAGATTAGCACAAAATTAAATATTTTGTCACCAAAGATTTTTAAAATTTTTTGTATAATTTATAATATTAAATTTACAATTATAAATAATTTAAATACTTTTAAACCATTTCTCTAAGTTTTTTAAGCTGATCTCTTATTTCTGCTGCACGTTCAAAATCAAGAATTTTAGCCGCTTTATGCATATCTTTTTCTAATTTTGAAATCAGTTTTGGCAAATCCTTTTTATCAATACCTAAGTCAACCATTTCTTCTGCTACGATATCTTCTAAATCACGATAGCTTGCTACAAGCGATAGCAGATTATTCTCAATCGGTTTTTTAATAGTTTGAGGTATAATTCCGTATTTTTTATTATGAGCAAGCTGAATTTCTCTTCTTCGATTTGTCTCATCTATTGCTTTTTGCATAGAATCCGTAATTTTATCAGCATACATAATAACCTCACCGCAAGAATTTCTTGCAGCACGACCGATTGTTTGGATTAAACTCGTCTCAGACCTTAAAAATCCTTCCTTATCAGCATCCATAATTGCAACAAGCGAAACTTCAGGAATATCTAAGCCTTCTCTTAGAAGGTTTACGCCAATAAGAACATCAAATTCTCCTAAACGTAGATCTCTTAAAATTTCAACACGCTCGATCGATTTTATGCCACTATGCAGATATCTTACACGGATACCATCTTGCAAGAAGTAATCACATAAATCTTCTGCCATTTTTTTGGTAAGAGTTGTGATAAGTACACGCTCTTCTTTTTTAGCTCGTTTTTCTATTTCAATTTTTAAATCAGAAATTTGAGTCTCAATAGGTCTTACAGAAATTTTTGGATCAACTAAGCCTGTAGGTCTAATAATTTGTTCGACCATTTGTTCGGAAGTTTCTTTTTCAAAATCACCGGGAGTTGCTGAAATATAGATTTTTTGTCCGACTTTTGCAAAGAATTCTTCACTTTTTAAAGGTCTGTTGTCTTTCGCACAAGGTAGTCTAAATCCGAACTCAACAAGCGTATTTTTTCTTGAAGCATCTCCATGATACATTCCATTTAATTGAGGAAGTGTAACATGTGATTCATCAATTACTGTTAAAAAATCACCTCTAAAATAATCTAATAATGTAGCAGGTGCTGAACCTACAGGGCGACGTTCTATTATTCTTGAATAATTTTCAATACCTGAACAATAGCCCATCTCTTTTATCATTTCGATATCATACTTTACTCTTTGTTGAAGTCTTTGAGATTCTAAAATTTTGTTTTGACTTTCCAGCTCTACTACTCGATTATTAAGTTCTTGTTTTATCATCTTGATAGTTTCTTCTTCATTCTCATCATAGGCTATATAATGCACCGCAGGATAAATCATAACACTTTCAGGAACTTCTATAATTTCACCTGTTAAATTATCTATTCTTACAATTTTTTCTATTTCATCACCAAAGAAATAAATTCTTGTAATAATTTTTTCATAAGCAGGCATTATTTCTAAAATATCGCCTCTAGCTCTAAATGTAGAACGCTCTAATACTAAATCGTTTCTTGTATATTGAGTCATAACAAGGTGTTTTATTAAATCTGCTCTATCAAGAGTATCGCCTACCGAAACTTTAATTGTACCTTTAAAATAGCTCTCTGGAAGACCTAAACCATAAATACAACTTACAGAAGCAACTATTATAACATCATTTCTTTCATATAAACTTCTCGTTGTATTGTGTCTTAGTCTATCAATTTCTTCATTAATACTTGCAGATTTTTCAATATAAGTATCAGTTCTTGGAATATATGCTTCAGGCTGATAATAATCATAATAAGAAATAAAATATTCTACTGCATTATTTGGAAAAAGTTCTTTGAATTCATTGTACAACTGAGCTGCCAAAGTTTTATTATGAGCAATGATTAAAGTCGGTTTTTGAATACGTTCAATAACATTTGCAATAGTAAAAGTCTTACCAGAGCCTGTAATCCCAAGCAGAGTTTGAGCATCATCACCATTTTTTAATCCTTCGACTAATTTATCAATCGCTTTTGGCTGATCCCCTGATGGTTTGTACTTAGATACAATTTCAAATTTTCTTTCCATATGATATAATTATACATGCCAAATATAAATAATGTAAAATTTTGTAAATAGATGGGCAATTTTATTTTTTAGCCACCTTTCTATAAATAGCAAAATGTGTATGAAGGAGAACTAGCTGGATGATTTCACCGATTGGGGCACAAAAAACGGTATTTAAATCTAATCAAAAGAGAGCTGATAAGACTGAAGATAATAATTATCAAGATCCTCTTCTAAAGTGGCCATTAAGAGGTGCCGCTTTTTCTAATGAAGTGGGAGAAGCTTTACGCCCAATGATTGGAAATACGGCAAACTTATTTTGGGTACCAGCTCTTTTATATATCGGAGCAGATGTTTATGATAAATATAAAAATAATGAAACCGAATATAGTCCTGATTCAAGAAGATGCCTTAAACAAGCTGTTTTCCAGGGATTAGCTAGTATATTTTTACCATTAATAGCTGTAACTGCTGGACAAGATATGTTTTCTCAAATCGGAAAACTAGGAGAAGATAAAGTTAGTATTAATACTAAAGAGCATATATCAAAACTAGCAGAAGATTTTATTAAAAACGGGAAGATGCGTGCTTTTGATAGTAGGGATGAAGAATGCACAAAAGAATTTTTGAATATTGTATCTGATTCATTAGATTATAAGCAGCAGAAAAAGTCTTTGAAAAACTCGCTTAAAATATTTAGATGGGACAGCGAGAAAAATGTTAATAAATATGCAACAAAAACTATAACAGATTTGATACAAATGCGAAAAAATTTGTTAAATCCTACAACAGAATTTAAATCCGGAGATTGGTACTCTAGTTACATAAAAGCTCTTAATGCAGGACAAACTGAAAGTGTTGCAGTAAAAAGCGTATTAAAAAATTTCCAAAAAAGTAAAATGATGAAGGGGAAATTTGTTAAAACACTCGGTGGTTTTATTGCGCTTGGACTTGCAATTAAACCCATTGATACTTTTGTAGAACATGTTGTAATTGGAAAATACTTAGGTCCAAGTATTGATAAAATAAAAGTTCCAACAAAAACAAATAAAAATAAAATATCATCCTAAAGAGCTACTTCTTAAGAGCATTAAGAATATAAAAAAGAAATGCTAAAATATAGGTGTAAGTCGAAGGCAACTAGTGAATTGTCGGATTTCGACTAAAATAAATGATTAGGCATTGTGTGTGTGTTCGACTTACTTCATTAAAACCAAAATCTTTTCTTCATCATAATTAGCCTTGCTCCTTTTGTCTCTCTTCCGAAAGGAGTATTTTACTGTCAATATACTTCAAAAAAATAATAAAACATGTTAAAATATTCAATATAAAGTAATTTAACTGGAGAGTTTTATGAAAAAAGAAGCATTTACATTAGCAGAATTGTTAATTACCCTTGGCATAATTGGAGTTATTGGAGCATTAATGCTTCCTGCTATAAATAAACTAAGACCAGATGAAAATAAAACAATGTACTTAAAAGTCTATGATGAACTTTCAAAAAATATTTCAGCAATAGCTTCTAATTCTAAAATATATCCAGCATGCAAGAAAGATGCCGCTAACGCAGAAGATCCTGGCGTTTTATGTCAAGAGTATCCTCTATTAAATACTAATGCTTCACTTATAGATACCTATTCTGGTGATGAAGCTTATAAAGGGAAACGAAAATTGTGCAGTTTTCTAGCTCTTAGCATGGGGGGGGAAAATGCAAATTGTACAGAAGATGGATACAATTATACAGATGCTACCTTTAAAAACAATTTATCTTTTACAACACCTAATGGTATGCAGTGGCGTGTTGTACCACAGCTTTATTCAACTGATATGAATACACAAATTGCCCAATACAGAACAGATATCTATGTAGATATAAATCCTAAAAATAATGACAATGATAGCGCAGGTCAGAATTGTATTTATGACCAGAATAACTGCAAGAACCCTGACATATTTAAGTTTATGGTCTCAGCAGACGGTATTGTGCACCCTGCAGACCCTGTTGGGAAAAAATATATCTTAGGAAGAAAAACTTTACTTAAAAAAGATTTTTCTATAACAGATCACAATATAGAAGATGGTAACAATGCAACATATACCAATATACCTTTTGTAACTTGTGATGGACTTACACAAAAAGAACGCTGCGAAGCAGAAGGGAATTTTTGGATTGATGGAGCTTGCTATACAGAATTAGAAAAACTTAAAAACTGCCTTGATCAAATTAGTCTAGAAAGCGACTTAAGTGCTGGTATTGCAAACTGTGGCCTAAAAGTAAATTATTACACGCAAGATAATAACTTTGGCACACCATACGCAACCATAACATTTAGAGAACCAGTTGCTTCTAATATCACTTGGACTCCTGTATTTGAAAATGGATATAGAGGAGCTTCTTGTATGGTTCCTATCGGTTCAACATCCTGTTCTGTAACAAAACAGTCTACAAGTGCAAAAATATCCACTAAAGGAGCTGGGGATAACCCTGGTTCATATTTATTAAATATAAATCCTAAACTTGACACCAAATATACTTATATTTATGGAAACATTTGGGAATACCTAAGACATAAAATTTATAATAGATAGTTCTCTTAAACCTTTCCACAACAGTTTTTATATTTTTTGCCGCTGCCACAAGGACAAGGATCATTTCTGCCAACTTTTTCTGTAATTTGCGGTTTCTGTTCTACTGGGGTAGTTATATAATCAAATATCTCTGAGA
>CALVAL010000058.1 GCA_944325535.1 Candidatus Gastranaerophilales bacterium | reverse complement strand
GCTAAAGGTCAAACACAAAGCCAACTTTGCCGAATAATCTTTTTATGCGTTCAGATAAAATGTCCCGTTAAATTACACGGTGAATAACCCGTGAAAAAGACAAAATAAAATAGCAAGGGAGAGATTCGAACTCTCGACCTCACGGACAGTGCCGAAGCAAAAGTTGACTAAATGTCAAGTTTTGTGAGAGGGAGACGTGCGCTCCAATAGATGCGGACGAAAACTTGAGTCCGATTCGATTGGGATTGAAAATCTGCGAATATAAAAGATGATTATTTTGAACAATAGTTTTGATTATTTTTGGTAATAAGAGTTAAAATTGTAACATTTTAGCAATTTTTATTTTCTATGATACTTTATATAAATAAGGTTAGAAAAAAAAGTTGATTTGTTATGAATAAAATTACTTATAATCCATACTATTATAATTATCCTAAATATTCTTTGAATAATAAAGAAATAAATATAATTTCTCCAAATTTCAAAGGAGAAAGTGTTGTTGCTAGCCCTCAACCCTCAATAAATTATACAACTTCGCCTGATACTGTTAAAATCTCTGCCAGTAATAAAATAAATAATCAAGAAAAGAAAAAGACAGGAATATCAACAGGTGCAAAATGGGCAATAGGTTTATCGTCTTTACTAGCAGTAGGTATAGGTGTCAAGGTAGGTGCATCAAGATATATTAGAAATCTTGTTAATAAGAAATTAGTGCCTAAAAATTTACCAGAACATCTTGAATTTAAAGAGGCAACGAGTTTAGATGATGCGTACAAATATCTTAGAGATGTTTTAAAGATAAAAGATGTAGATGGAAATTTATCTTTGGATGCCCTTAATTATATAAACGATGCTCTGACTAATGTTTCTAATTTTCATAATGGAAAGGTAGTTTTCCCAACAAAAATTAGGCTTATGGATTTGAATAAGGATGTAGAAGGTGCAATTGCAGGAATCCCTGTAAATCCTTTTGATAAAGCATTTGGTTCGTTAGATATAGACAAAAAATTTTTTGATATTGAATCTCTAGATATGCATCTAAAAAAACGCTTATTTAAAAAAGATGGTAGTAAAAAGTACGAATCAAGAAAGTTTATAAATATAAAAGGTAGAAATGCAATCTGTAAAACTACAGATGAATTACAAGATTTAATTGATTCTTTCTATAAAGATCCTCATTCATTGACAATGAAACAAAAAATGGACTTAAAAGATTCTATTGAAAACTTTCGAGAAAGGTTGTATAATAATAATTTTGACAAAATAAAAAACATTAATGGACAAGACTGTAATATTTTTTACTTAAAAAAAATCAATAGTGAATTAACAATTTATCATGAATTAGGTCATTTGCAAGACTATGCTCATAAACTTCCGCAGATGGGGCTTAGATTTTTACGTTACGGATTTGTAAACAATGAAGATACTAAACATATTTTTAATTTAATAGCAACAAAAAGTGCAAAAGAGTTTCAAAATTGTAAAAATCAAGAAATTGCTCAAAAAGTTTCGGAATACTCAAAAGAAGGAATTGCTGAATTTATCGCAGAGACATACGCAAGAGCTTTAAATGGAGATAAGTTAGCAGAAGACGTTATTGCTCTTTATAAGAAATATAATGGTCCAGAAATCCCATTTGCTTAAATTTTAATGAAAATGAATAAAACTTAGGGTTAAAGTTTATAGATTGTTTTTATTACACTAACAAAATTTATTTTTATAAACTTACCTTGCTAAACAAAAGAGTAATTTGACCGGTTGCTGGGTCAAATGGTCTGCTTGCTTCCTACCCCTCAAACCCACGCCAAATGTCGATTACCCAAAATTATCACACCTGTTGAGCTACTCACCCCACTCAAATAATTACATTAGCCGTGAAAAAGACAAAATAAAATAGCAAGGGAGAGATTCGAACTCTCGACCTCACGGGTATGAGCCGTGCGCTCTCACCAACTGAGCTACCTTGCCATAAGTTTTTTATTAAATTGTCATTGGCTCAGTTGCTTCGAGCGCCGCTCTCACAAAATCTTTAATTTCGTTTCGTTTCACTCACTCAGGGAGCTACCTTGCCATAAGTTTTTTATTTAATTGTCATTGGCTCAGTTGCTTCGAGCACCGCTCTCACAAAATCTATAATCTCGTTTCGTTTCACTCACTCGGAGAGCTACCTTGCCATAAGTTTTTTTATTAAATTGTCATTGGCTCAGTTGCTTCGAGCGCCGCTCTCACAAAATCTTTAATTTCGTTTCGTTTCACTCACTCAGGGAGCTACCTTGCCATAAGTTTTTTATTTAATTGTCACTTGACTATTTTTGCATAAACATTTTTAAATATCAAGTAAAAAAAGAAGAAGTAAAAAATTACTTCTTCTTGTGGTTACTTATTATACTAATTTGGTAGATATTTTAATGTATTTATTACCTACTAGTCATCAATTTCAGGAGCTGGTCTATCTCCTTTTGGTGGCATTGGTCTATCTGGACGGTCTGCTTTATGTTTTTTCATCATTTTTTTGTGAAAATCTCCATGATCAGCTCTATCAAAATGGTGATGAGGACAAGGTCTTACCATTTGGTATCCACAAGGACAAGGTGCCATTGGAGGTACTGGAGGCATTGGGGGACGATGTAGCGCTGCAAATAAGCTAAGTGCTAAAAATACTCCAACAAAGCTTCCTCCAGCGATTGTTAAAAAGTGTCTGAATTCTTTATTTTGACATATACAAGTCGGTTTTTCTTCTACTATTTTGTTTTCATCTGACATATTTTACTCTCCTTTCAAGTTCTACAATTATACAACGATTTTTATTTTATTTTGTTCATTTTATAGTAGAATATTTTTATGGGTATTTATTCAAAAAAAGCGTGTAAGAATTTTGAAAAAGGTTATAATTGTGCTCAGTCTGTACTTTTAGCATTTGCAGAAAAAGTTGGTTTAGATGATGAAACTGCTCTAAAGCTTTCTTCTTCTTTTGGTGGTGGCATGGGGAGACTTCGAGAAGTTTGTGGTGCGGTATCATCTATGTTTATGATAGCAGGGTTTTTGAAAGGATATACTTCTCCAAATAATGATATTGCTAAGGCTGAACATTACAAGCTTATACAAGAGCTTGCAGAAGAATTCAAGGCCAAATGCGGTACAATAATTTGTCGTGAATTATTAGGTCTTGATGATGGTCCGGATTCATATATTCCATCTGTTAGAACAGAACAGTATTATGAAGAAAGACCTTGCGAAAATTGTATAAAAGTAGCTTCTGAAATAATTGAAAAAAGATTTTTAAATTAATGGGCTAAAAGTCTTATAGTATAAATAGATACCTACAAGCACTAATAATATACCACTTATTTTGGTGATGATATTTGTGACATTAGAATGTTGTTTTATGCTTTTAAGCCCTGATGTAAATAATCCTGCTACAATTAAGATTAAACCTTGACCTAGAGCAAATAAAAATAGCATAACTACGGCTGCTATAAGAGATTTACCCATAGCTGCAAAAGCCATAATTCCTGCTAAAATTGGTGTAGAACAAGGTGTCCCTGCTAGAGCGAATGCGATACCAAGTAGTATAGGATATAAAAATAGCGAATTTGTATTATTAACAGGCATTGATTTTATTATAACCGGCATTTCAAAATCTAATGCTCCTACAATTTTCAACCCCATAACTACAAGTAGCGATGCTATTATAAGCGTAAAGTATCCCCCAAGAGCAGAAGCAAATACACTGCCTGTAATTGCACAAATTATACCGATTATAGAAAATACTATAGCAGTACCGAATATAAAGCAGCATAGCTGAATAAAGGTTCTTATAGGAGTCTCTTTTGAGCATCCTCCAACATATCCGATAATTAGTGGAAGCATTGCAAGAGAGCAAGGTGATATCGATGCTATAACACCTCCTGCAAATGATGCTAAAAACATTAATATCCAAATATGGATTCCTGTAATTTCTGTTGAAAAAATTTGTACTAAACTATCCATTTATAATCTCTTTCAAATAATTTTCTAAAATTTTAGGCTGCATAGTTCCTTCAATACGTCTTGTTGTTTCTCCTTTAGAGTTTTTAAAAACAGTTGTAGGAACTAATTTTACATCATATTTTCTTATAATTTCAGTTGTCTGTCTGTCTTTTTTTGTAACATCAACTTTTTTTAGTGTAACATTACTGCTGTAGTTAGGAAAAACCTCTTCAAAGACTTTTTCCAGTTCCTGACATTCATAGCACATTGGAGATGAAAATTTTATAATTTCGGCTCCATTTGCTGCAATAGATGGAGGTGTTGTTAATTTATCCCTTGTAAGTCCCCAATATACAGCTAATGGTACTATAAATATTGCAAGTATGATGATAATATTTTTATTCATTTTAAGCTCCTTTTTTTATTTCTTTTATTTTTAGGATAGTGCTTAATATAAATTTTTTAAATTGCTGACTAAGGTAATTTATTCGATAATATCACCTATTGTCATCTCTCGTTTGATATAATTTTTTGTAAATGCCCTATCAATTTTTTTGTATAATTCAAGTTTCATTTTGAGTATTTTATTATTAGCACAAAGAACACTTATTTCTTTATCTTTATAAGATACATCAATAATTTCTCCAATTTTTGCTTTAATATTTGAAGTTTCATCGATTTCAGCAGATAAAACGGCTATTGGTGTATTTTTATGATAAAAGTAAGCATTTCCCCACGGTATAATAGCTCTTGTAATAGCTTCGTTTTCTTCAGCTGTTTTATGAAAATCTAGCTCGAGTTCGCTAGGATGTGAGAAATAGCTAGCTTTATCTTCTCTCTGTTTTAGTGGAATTATAATATCTTCTCTTAGAGCTTTTAAAAGTTCGCAAACTACACCTCTTGCCGTGAGTACAGTTCTTTCTTTTAGAGTTTTTCCCGTATCAGAAGGATAAATTTTTATTTCTTCTTGAGCAAGTATTGCTCCAGTATCAAATCCATCATCTAAGAGGTGGAAAGTGACTCCACTTGTTTGTTCTCTATTTTTTATTGTCCAAAAATAAGGATTTGGACCTCGGTATGTTGGCAAAAGTGATGGATGAGCATTAATTGTTGCAATTTTCGGTAAATCATAGATTTCTTTTTTTATTTTTTCTCCCCAAGAGCCAATTAAAATTATATCAGGATTAAGTTTTAGAAGCCTTTTTTTGAATTTCTGAGAATTAACGCTATTAGCATAAATTTCAGGAAGGTTATAGCTTTTTATGTAGTTATAGTCTAGTGAAGGATTTAAAATATCCTTAATTTTTCTAATAAGCGGGTGGTATTTTCTCATTTCGTTTCTGAATACTCCGACAATTTCGCAATTCGCATCCAAAGTCCCAGCTATTAAATTGGTGAACATCTCTCCATAGCCTATTATTACTACTCTAAGCATTTTTTTATATCCTTATCTATCTGAATCTTTAGCTCATCCAGATTTTCAAATTTTTTTTCGTCACGAATTTTTTTTATTATTTCAAATCGAACTTTTTCCCCGTATAAATTTTCGTTAAAATCAATTATATGAGCCTCTGCTATAGGCTTTAGCGTATTATTTACTGTCGGGCGCATGCCCCAATTCATCATGCCATAATGATTTTTGTATTTTATTGAATATACTCCAAATGGCATATCAATAATATTTGCAGGATAATTTATATTTGCAGTCGGAAAACCTATTGTTCTACCTATTTTAGCGCCTTCTTCTACAATATTTTCGATAAAGAAATTTGTTCCTAATAGTCGATTAGCTCTTTCAATATTTCCAGTTTGGATTAGAGTTTTTATAAGAGTAGAACTCACGATTTCACTATTATCTTCAATAGGAGGTATACAATGGTATTGATAGTTGTATTTTTTTTCCATTTGTTTTAATAGCTCCGGAGATCCACTTTTGTTTGCTCCAAAAGTATGGTTAAAGCCTGTATAAATCGCTTTTGGCGAAAATTTTTCAACAATGAATTTTATATAATCTTCAGCAGGCATGCTTGCTATTTGGCTAAAATCAAATTCTAAAATCTCATTTACCCCTAAATCCTTAATTTTATTTAGCGAGTATTCTCTCGGATAAATATATTTATAAGGTTTTTTAAAGTATATCGCAGGAGATTCTTTAAATGTAATGAGTATTGTTTTACCTGATTTTACTGCAGACTGAATAAGCTCTTTATGAGCAATATGTATCCCATCAAAAAAACCTAAAACTAAATTAATATCCATTTTTATGCAATAGTATTAAGCTTTTCGCCTAAAATCTGTTTATGGCAGAAGTTTTTCCATTCATTAATATTATCAAATAATTGAGGTAATTTTTCTGCAGGGCTAGATTTTTTAGTAGTATATGGGGTTAAAGAATTAAATGAAGTATCTCCAATTGTCTCATTGCTTCTGCTGTTATAAAATGGCATATTGTTACTGATATTATAACCTCTATTGTGATTCATTGAAATTGCAGAAACTTGCATAGTCACCCCTTTTTTATCCTACGAGATGGCATAACCTTCATACAGGTCTATTTTGCCTTACAGAGAAATTTTATCACATTATTAAAATTTGTGCAATAAGTTTCTCTGGTAATTTTATTTTTATTTTATTACCTATTTGTTTATGGTAAAATTGACATCAAAGATTTGAATTAGGGGAATTATTTATTATGAAAATGTCAAAATTATTTGTGCAAACACTAAGAGAATTTCCGTCAGATGCGGAAGTTATTTCACATAAATTGCTTGTAAGAGCTGGATATATAAGAAAACTAACCTCAGGGGTTTATAATTATTTACCACTTATGTGGAGAGTTCTTAAAAAAGTTGAAAATATAGTTCGTGAAGAAATGGACAAAGCAGGCGCTCAAGAGCTTCTTATGCCTTTTGTTCAGCCTAAAGAGCTTTGGGAAGAATCAGGTAGATGGGAAGTCTATGGAAAAGAGCTTATGAGATTGAAAGACAGGCATAACCGTGAAATGTGTCTTGGACCTACTCATGAAGAGATTATTACATCAATTGCTCGTGATGGACTAAAATCTTATAAACAGTTACCTGTAAATTTATACCAAATTCAGTCAAAATTTAGAGATGAGGTTCGTCCTCGTTTTGGACTTTTGCGTGGTCGTGAGTTCATTATGAAAGATGCTTATTCTTTTGATACTTCTGAAGAAGGTCTAAAAAAAGAATACGAAAATATGGCAAAAGCTTATAGCAGAATATTTAAACGTTGTGGACTTAATACAAAAATGGTTCAATCCGATTCAGGGGCGATTGGTGGAAGTGTAAGCCATGAATTTATGGTAATTACTGATACCGACGCTGGAGAAAATGACGTATTCTATTGCGATAGTTGTGATTATTCAGCTAATTCAAATCATGCGATTTCTAATTTGCCAGAAGCTGACATTGTAGGTAAATATGATAAAGCAGAGATTATAGATACTCCAAATACTCATTCAATAGAAGAATTATCAGAGTTTTTGAAAATACCTTCTACAGTAATTGTAAAAACTCTTGTCTACATCGTAGATAAAAAACCTGTGCTAGCTCTTATAAGAGCAGATAAGCAAGTAGAAGAGACAAAACTTATGAATGCAGTAGGCGGTGTTGATATTAGAATTGCAACAGCCGGTGAAATCGAAGAAATGATGGGGGTAAACGGTTTTGATGCTGCTAAAGGATTCATCGGACCTAATGGTTTGAAAGAATACAATGGATATCCTGTTACAGTTATTGCAGATAATACCGTTAAAGAAATGAAGAATTTTGTTATAGGAATTAATCAAGAAGATAAGCACGGAGTTGGCTATAATTGGGGAAGTGAAGTTGAGCTACCTGAAGTTGTTACTGATATAAGATTAGTTGAAGCCGGTGAGTTATGTCCTCAATGCGGCAGACCTCTAAAAGTTACAAGAGGTATTGAGGTTGGTAATATTTTCCAATTAGGTACAAAATATTCAAAACCAATGAATGCTGTATTTACTGATGTCGATGGCAAAACAAAACCTTATGTAATGGGATGCTACGGTATTGGTATTTCAAGAACGGCAGCGGCTGCTGTTGAAGCTCACTATGATGAATTTGGTATCAAGTGGCCTTTAGCGATAGCTCCTTATCATGCAATAGTAATTCCTGTAAGTACTAAAGATGAACTACAAATGAAAGTAGCAAATGATATCTACGAAACTCTTAAAAAGCATGGAGTAGAAATTGTAATTGATGATAGAGATGAACGTCCAGGGGTTAAATTCAAAGATGCCGAATTAATAGGTTTCCCTTACATAATAACTGTCGGTAAGTCTATCAATGAAGGTCTTGTAGAATTTAAAATTAGAGAAATAAATGAAAAATCTCAAATGAAACCTGAAGATGCGGCCGAAATTGTCGTTAGTGCTGTTCATAATATAAAATAGTATTAGATAATTAAGGAGCAAAAGAGATGACATCATCATATACATCAAGAAAAAAGCAGCAAGTAGAAGATTTATCTCAATTAATGCCTCAAAATATTGATGCAGAAGAGGCTATTTTAGGTGCAATTTTAGTTAATCCTACCTGTATGAACAAAATTGTAGAGCATTTGAGACCTGAATCATTTTATAAGCCCGCTCATAGATATGTATATGAGGCTATGCTTCAGCTATATAACGGAGAAGACAAAATTGATATCGTATCGGTATCTGATGTTTTGAATATAAATCAAAAACTTGAATTAGTAGGCGGACGTGCTTTTATTAATGATTTAAGTTATAAAACAATTACTACAACTAACGTTGAGTATTATGCAAGAATAGTACAGGAAAAAGCAATAAAACGTTCATTAATTAATGCTGGATCAGAGATTGTATCATCAGGCTATGACTTAAATCCAATTGAAGAGTCTTTGGAATTAGCTGAGAAATTAATATTTGACATAGCTTCTCAAAAAGCATCAAAGTCACTTACTCCAATTAAGGATTTAGTCTATGATACTTATGCCAAAATCGAGGAACGCTATAATAATAAAGACAAATTAACGGGAGTTCCGACAACATTCTATGATTTAGATGCAATGATGAACGGGCTTCAAAAATCTGACTTAATTATCTTGGCTGCTCGTCCAGCTATGGGTAAAACAGCTTTTGCACTAAACATTGCTCAAAACGTAGCTTTAAGAGCGAATACGCCAGTTGCAATATTCTCTTTAGAAATGTCAAAAGAACAGCTCGTACAGCGTCTTTTATGCTCAGAAGCAGAAGTTGATACTCAAAGACTAAAAACTGGCAATATGCAGGCTAAAGACTGGGAAAAACTTGCGGTTGCTATGAATAGTTATTCAGAAGCTCCAATTTATATTGATGATACGGCGGGTTGTAATATTACAGATTTGCGTGCAAAATGTAGGCGCTTGGCTATGGCTGAGAAGAATTTGGGACTAATTGTAATCGATTATTTGCAATTAATCGAAGGGACCGGAAGAGAAGATAGAATGCAGCAGATTTCAAGTATTTCAAGAGGTCTTAAAATATTAGCTAAGGAATTGAATGTTCCGATTATTGCACTATCTCAATTATCACGTGCGGTAGAGAGTAGAACCGATAAAAGACCTATGTTATCTGACTTAAGAGAATCAGGCTCAATCGAACAAGACGCTGATATCGTTATGTTTATCTACCGTGATGAGTATTATAAAAATGCAAATGACGAGGAAGAACAAGCTGAAAAAGCTGCAAATAAAGGAGAAGCAGAAATCATTATTGCAAAACACAGAAACGGCCCTGTAGGTACGGTTAAGCTTCTATTCCAAGGAAGTATTACGAAGTTCAAGAATCCTATAAAAACGGATGTGTTCTAAAAATGAGTTATTTAAGTATTTTTTTATTAGCTTTAGCGCTTTCAATTGATGCTTGTGTTGTATCTTTTTCTTATGGGATTGCGTTTAATCATAATCGCTTGAAAAACTCTCTTTCACTAGCAATTTGTACCGGAATTTTTCAAGCTCTGATGCCTGTAATAGGCTATTTTTTGACAGGCTTTGTAAAATCATATATACAGCCTTTTGCGGAGTTAATTGTATTTTTAATTTTTACATATTTAGGTGTGAAATTTATCAAAGAAGCTTTTGAAAAAGAGAAAGAAAAAAGTCTTTGTATTGATTTTAAATGCTTAATTTTAGTCGGAATTGCAACAAGTATAGATGCTTTTTCTGCCGGAATTACTCTTTCACTATTTGGAAATAGAATTTTAAAACCTGCACTTTTAATCGGAATAATTACTTTTATTAATTCTAATTTAGGTTTCTTTTTAGGAGGAAAACTAAAGCATTTACCAACAAAATATTTAGAAATTTTTGCTGGAATCTTATTGATAGCGCTAGGAATAAAAGCGTTGTTCTAATTAAAATGTTTCATATTTAGGAATGTTGATAGGATCTATTAATAGATTTTCTATTTCATACTTAATATAATCTACATAGTTTTCGAATTCTTTTTGTGGTTTTGTTTTTTTAGCTTCTATCAATTCTTCAAATAACATTTTTCTGCATTTTTCCAACAGTTCTCTGTCTTTAAATTGATTGAAAGCATCATCCATAAAGCCTCTGTGATAGAAATTTGTATCAAGTACATCAAGATTTAAGTCTTTTATATCACATGTTTTAAGTCTTTCTGCATAGGCATTTATAAGTTTTCCTAAAACTTTAGGACCAAAATCTGTTCCATCAACGTCTAAGGCATGATAAATGTATGCAATAGGGTTGTATTCGATATCATTAAATTTAGGGCTGAAATCAATTGCAGTGATTTCTTGAATCATAGGATCAACCAGAAGGTTTTCTCCTTTTCTATCAAAAATTATTCCATTTTTTCGGTTTTGTTCTATTTGATCAATAACTTTTATAAAAGATTCTTCAGGGAAATTATTTGCAATTAGTTCTTGCATAGATTCTTTTACTTTAATTCCAGACATCGTATCAGAATTTCTCATGATTTTTAATGGAATACCTGATATGTACTTTAGGAGCGTGAGTCCTTCGCCTAGCTTTGCAACAACAAAGTTGGCTTTGTCAAATTTATCTAATTTAAAATCAAGTTTTAAATTATCATATCCTTTGGCTATTCTTCGATCTTCTCGTATGCAATATTCTCTAGGGAATTCTTCGATTTTATAAACAGTGGCTTCTTGCCCTTTGCCAAGTGAAACTTTTTTGTTTAGAGCATTTTGGCAAATCTCTAAAATTTGTTTTTGTGGTAAATCCATCAAATCTTTTGGTTTAACCGTTTTGTTGCTGCCTGGTAATATTTTTTTTATTCCTGTTTTACATTTCGCAAGAATAGATTCCGGTAAATCTTTTATGGAAGCCTTAAATGATACAGTATCTTTATTAAGAGATGGTTTACCTGAAATATGATAGGAATAGCCTATCTTTTGAGTTGGGGTATTTTTATTGTATTTGTTGTTTAAAGTATAGTTATTGTTTATTTTCATAGCACTATCATAAACGAATATAAAAAATAAAATTGCTATATTTTAGAATAATTTTAACAAAACTTAATAAAAAACTAAGTTTATTTCATAAAAAAAGACTTATCATAAAGATAAGCCTTTTAAAAATGCCCTTGGCCAGACTTGAACTGGCACCGAGGGTGAACCCCGATTGGATTTTAAGTCCAACGCGTCTACCGATTCCGCCACAAGGGCATGCGGATATTTAATTTTCATTTTCTCTGCTGCGGAATCGGTAGACTACGTCTACCTCCCCTCTCACAAAACTTGACATTTAGTCAACTTTTGTTCGGCAGAGTGCCACAAGGGCATGCGGATTATTTAATTTTCATTTTTCTCTGCTGCGGAATCGATAGACTGCGTCTACCTCCCCTCTCACAAAACTTGACATTTAGTCAACTTTTGTTCGGCAGAGTGCCACAAGGGCATGCGGATATTTAATTTTCATTTTCTCTGCTGCGGAATCGGTAGACTACGTCTACCTCCCCTCTCA
>CALVAL010000057.1 GCA_944325535.1 Candidatus Gastranaerophilales bacterium | reverse complement strand
GGTAAATTCTTTTGCTTTTAGCGTACAGAAATTGAAATTCTTTATCTTCTAAGTAATATTTTTTCATTATTCCCTCACAGCCTTTCTATATACCAGACAGAATTCCCAAAATGATTTCTCTTGTTTGTCGGCGTTAAACGGGCACGCAGCAGCAAAGCTGCTGACTTCAGCCCTCTGCCGACAAGCCACAAATCCCACTGTAATTGAAAATAACGGCTTTGCCATTTTAACGCACTCGCTCGGAAAAGCTTAAGCAAGCTTAGCTTTTCACTCACTCCTTTGTTATAAAAGTTGTATTCCATTGAATTATCGTCTTTGAAGTTATAAGAATATTTATTAAGTTGTGTTCTTCGATAACCTTCAAAAGCTGTACTTATCTCTTTTACAAACTTTTTTCTAAATTCAGGATAAGTTATTTCTATGGTTTCTCTTGTTAATTTATTTTTCACTTTCATTTCGCTACGCTCCATTTCAGATACAGGCTCACAAGTTTCACCACAGGTTCAACTGTTCGCTTTGCAAAAATCATCAGTTTCCTCCAACGGTAAAATCTCATCAAGTTTGATATTGTAGCGTTTGCCGTGCTTATCAACACAAGTTGCATAATCAATTTCTGCATCGGCAAACTTGTTTTTCCAAATTTTAATTAATAATCCGATTTCACCTGTCTTGTGGTTTAAAATCTTTGTTCCAAAAGCTAAATCCATATTGTAAATCCTTTCTTTTTAACATCTATCGCTCTGAAAGGATTTAATATCAATAAATTGTGTCGAAAGAGAAACAATGATAAAATAATAATTTTAGATTAACAAAATTTACAAAACTATATATAGTTGTTACTTTTTGATATATTACACTTTTTGTGATAAACTTTGCTCAAAGGGGATTGGAAATGAAAGAGTCAAAAGATAAGCCTAAAGTTATTTCGTTATTTTCTGGCTGCGGAGGGTTGGATCTAGGATTTGAAACGCAAGGATATCAAACAGTTTGGGCAAATGATATAAATGAATGGGCTGTTAAGACCTTTCAAAAAAACTTTGGAAATATTATAAGTCAAGAGAATATTGAGGATATAGATCCTTATACAGATAAGACTATTCCTGATTGTGATTTGATATTAGGCGGTTTTCCTTGTCAAGATTTTTCTGTTATTTGGAAACAGCCGGGGCTTCATGGGAAACGAGGCAACTTATATAAGAGTTTTCTGCGCTTTATAGATGCCAAGAAGCCTAAAGCATTTGTCGCTGAGAATGTTAAAGGATTATTAAGTGCTAATAATAAACAAGCAATTGAACAAATTGTTAAAGATTTTGAAAGCATTGCACCTGGATATGTAGTAAAAATTCAATTATACAACTTTGCAGAATATGGAGTACCACAGTTTAGAGAACGTGTTTTAATTGTAGGTGTACGAGTTGATACAGGCTTTGAGTTTTTTCATCCATCTCCAATGTATGGACCAGGTAAAAAATATCCATATGTAACAGCTGGTGAAGCTTTAAAAGGTGTTGAAGCAGTTCCTTATAATAACGAAAAAATGAATATTGCCCCTAAAACTGTTGAAATGTTAAAACTCATTCCAGAAGGCGGTAATTTTACATCAATACCCAAAGGCAGCCCTTTATATGTAAAAGGGATGATTAGTCATGTTTACAGAAGAATTAAATTGGATGAGCCGTCAAGAACAATTATTGCAGCAGGTGGCGGTGGAACTTGGGGGTATCACTACCCTGAACCTAGACCATTAACAAATAGAGAAAGAGCTCGTTTGCAGTCATTCCCTGATAATTTTGTTTTTGAAGGTTCTAATGCCGAAGTAAGAAGACAAATCGGTAATGCTGTTCCACCTAAAGGAGTTGAGGCTGTAGCTAGAGCATTAATGCCATTATTTAAGGACAATTATAGTACAATTGATTTAAGCAAATTAAAAGATGAGCTGAGTTCAATGTCCGTTCAAGACAGGTTAGAATATAGAAGAAACCGAAAAGATTTATTAGCTCAAGTATAAGGTAGGGACAATGACAGAATTATTATTTTCAAACCTGCCACCTATGAGATTCTCAAACAAAAAAACATTTTCGAAATGTTTTAAATCTCTTTTTGAAACAACCGATAAGGTGTGTATTGCAACTGGTTATATTTCAACAGAAGCTTTAACTGAATTAAAGAGCATAGCTGAAGCAAATCAAAAAAATATAATTCTTGTGATAGGCATGCATTTTTTTGAAGGAATGACAAAAATTCAATATCAAGCTGCAAATTATTTAAATAATTTTTTGACACAAAATAATTTGGGTAGGGTTTATATTACAAATACTTTCAAATTTCATGGTAAATTATATACATTCCATAACAAGGAACAAATTATTGCAGGAATTATCGGCTCTTCTAACTTAAATAGTATTTTAGATAACCATACGAATTATGAAACCGATATATTGCTGGATAATCGTACAATTATAACTGAAATAGACTCCTTTATTTTAAGTTTAATTGATAAAACTTGTATTCCTATTTCTGATTGGAAACCAGAATCATTTGTAGAAAATAACTTATTATTAGAAGGACATGAAAATGTTAAACATTGTTCTGCAAGTGAAATATCCCAAATAATCTCAAAAACAACAGATATTGTTTTTGAAATTCCCATCAAACCTTATGAAATGGCTCCTAAAAGTAATACAAACGCATATTTTGGGAAAGGAAGAGAAAATAAACGAGGATTTGTTCAACCAAGACATTGGTACGAAGTGGAGTTAATTGTACCTAAAGAGATTACAGATAATCCTGCTTATCCTAAAGCCGGGTATCCAAATACTGAAAGTATTATTATAGTTTATACTGATGATAATTGGAAATTTGATTGTAAAATAAGCGGAGACTTTAGTAAAAATTTTCGTTCCTGCGACGATTTAAAAATCTTAGGAAAGTGGATAAAGGGCAGGCTTGAAAATTATGGTTCATTAAAAGTTGGAGAACCTTTAACAGAATCTGTTTTGAAAAATTATGGACGTAATTATATAAAAATGATGGGGACAGACGATCCTAAAGTTTGGTATTTAGATTTTTCCCCAAGAGGTAATGAATGAAATATTTAGATAATTATTTAAATCAACTTAATAATGAAGAAATAAAACTATCAATTAAAACAACTATCTATAATATAGTTCCTACTCATATCGAAAAATTTTCATTCAGAGAGCATATAACTGGTTTGTTATTAGGAAACGTACAAAGTGGCAAAACCGGGCAAATGTTTGGTATAATATCTGCTGCTGCAGACGCTGGATTCAGACTTTTTGTATTGCTTACAACAGATAATGTCTATTTACAAGAACAAACATTCAAAAGAGCCATCAGAGATTTAGCAGATTTTGAAGTTTGTAACGAATGTGATGAAACTCGCTTTTTTGAAACTAAATTAAGAAAACCAACAATAATTGTTCTAAAGAAAAATACACAAGTATTAAAAACCTGGAAAAATAATATATCTTCTTCAAAATATTGTGAAGGTGCATCTATATTTATTATTGATGATGAAGGTGATGCATCATCGATGAATACAAAAGTAAATAAAAACCAACAAAGTGCAATATATAGACATCTCATTGGGCTTCGTAATTTGGTAGCAGGCAGTATTTATCTTCAAGTCACAGGAACTCCACAATCAATTATTCTACAGACTAAGAAACATTCTGATTTAAAACCATCTTTTGCATATTATTTTGAACCTGGTAAGGGCTATATGGGTGGCAATTTTTTCTTTAGCGATCCCGAATCTTTTGTTATAAGGCTTACAGACGAGAAAGAAATTAATGACATAAAAAATGAAGAGGAATATATATCTGAAGGTATGCAAAAAGCTATATTCTGTTTCCTAGTTGCTGGTGCTCATATAATGTTAACAGGTGGAAAAGTCTGTAATTTTTTAATTCATCCAAGCATAAGAATAAAAGACCATAAGGCTGTAGAACAGAAAATTGGTGAGTTTTTTAATACTCTTTTAATTACCGATGAGGAAGAACAAATTAACATTCAGTTAAAAGAGGCTTGGCTAGATCTACATAGCAGCAAACCTGATATCAAACCTTTTGAAGAAATTAAAGATTATATCAGAGATGAAATATTAAATGAGACAATATCCTCTGAAAATGATGATAATATAATAAAAATTTTTACAATGAATTCAAAAAGTAACCAAAATATAACTTATGATCAGGGCTTGAATATAATTATAGGAGGTAATAGTCTGGGACGAGGCGTTACTTTTGAAGGATTACAAATAGTTTACTATTCGAGAACTGCAAAAATACCACAAGCGGATACATATTGGCAGCATTGTAGAATGTTTGGATATAACAGAGATAAAGGCTTACTGAGAATATTCATTCCGCCATTATTATGGAAATTGTTTAGAGATTTAAATATTTCAAATCAGGCACTTATAGAACAAGTAGCAAATAATAATATAGATAATATAAATTTACTTGTACCAAAAGGTACTAGAGCTACCAGGAAATGTGTGGTGAGAAGTGATGCTCTCATTGACATAGTAGGGGGAGCGAATTATTTCCCAAACTATCCAAAGGACAATCAAACCGACATTCTGGATGAGATGCTTGATAATTATAAGGATACTGAACCCTCTTATGATGTTAAAATTGATTTTTTAGTCGATTTATTGAAACATTTAGAAAGCGAGCAACCAAAAGAATGGGATAATAAAAATTTAATATCATGTTTACAAGCTTTAAATGGAGCAAATACTAGAAATGGTAAATTAATCGTAAGACGTGATCGTGATATCAAAAAAGGTACAGGTACATTATTATCACCTAATGATAGAGATTTAGGCAAGGACTTTACTGATAGACCTGTGTTAACTTTATATAGAATAAAGGGGCAAAAGGAAAAAGGATGGAATAATAATCCTCTTTGGATTCCAAATATTAAATTTCCAGACGGTATTGCTTTTTGCAGGACAAACAATTAGCCAATTAAATCTTTAAGTGTTCTGGCTTCAATAGTCAGGTGGAACATTGAGTCTTTAAAAATAAGCAATTAGTTCTTCCTTATCAAGATTAATCAATTAATCTAAATTTTTCTTTTTTCTAAAAATTAGTATGAATAGCAGCCTAAGAGCGAATAACTTCTCCTTCAATTTCGGAAATTCCAACTATTTCAAAAGGAATACCAATATTATGAAGAGCCATTCGTTGGCTACCATATCCTACAAAAGCTTCAAAAACTCTTAATTTTTTATTTTTGCCTTCTCCCATGCTGATTTTATTTTACTATAAAAAGTTAAAATATTAAAAAAAACTTAATTTTTATTTGTTAATAATAAACATGGCATACAATCATGACTATAAACTAGGAATTGTGGAGGGATTTGTGAACGATATCTATAAAAAATTATATTATGTACCATTACCAAGCTTGAAAGAATGTTTAAAAAAATATATTAAAGAAGAAGAACAGCAATTAAAAATTGATAAATATTCAAAAGCAGAAACTATAAGGAAATTTAGAACTTTAAATTTATCTTCAGAGATAATAGAAAAAATTTACAATCAGTATAAGTTAGGGAAAAATTTATCATTTCAACTATTTTATTCAGATCAACCATTATCAAACTTTGATTTTAGCTTAGAAAAATGGAATTCAGAAATTACTATATATGATCTTACACATATAAAGTATGAAAATTTACCTAAAATTAAGAATATATATTTTTCTGTTGTGGAAGATATTGCAGGTGAGATAAAAGAAATAAGTTATAAATATCATGTTTTGCATAAATATTTTAATGATAAAGAAAATGAAGAACCTTCTTATATATACGAAACTCAATATGGTTTTTTATGGATAAATACAAAAAACAACTATGTCGTGATTATTGCAAAAGAAGAAAAAGTGGCACAATTTATTCAGCAACAATTTAAAAAGCTTTTTAATGTACAATTATCACAACCTCAATTAACAAAAGAAACATTAAATAGAATTTTCCTTAAAGAAAATACCAAATCTGCAACATATACAGAACCAACAGGATTGACAACCAAATTGTCTTTTGCGTCTTCTGCAGGAGACTATTATAATAATAATCAAGATAATATTATTGATAAGTTTGAAGAAGCTGGAATTAGAAAAGCTATTGCTAGGTACAATGAAACAGTTATTCCAGAAGATCTTTCAAGTAAATCTGTGATCTCTGTAAATGCAGACAAGTGTAAAATTAGTATAATGAAAACATATTCTACTGATCAAATTAGATCTTGGGGACAAAAGAAATTTGGTCAAATTACAGACGAACTTAATAATATAAAAACTTCCGATATAACAACGTATTTTAATGTTTTTGCAAAAAGTATCTTATCTGATTTTCATATGTCCAAAAACGAAATCAATTTTATAAAAGCTATATCGTCATCGTTATATAATGCCCTATTAAAAAAAGAAAATTGTGAAATCCCAATTGTTGGAGTAGATTATGACAGTGTTAAACTATCGAAATTTTTTAACGTAGTACCATTATATGACTGTCCATCATGTAATACTCAACATTATGCGAAATGTTATTATTGTGAAAATGATTTAGTGTGGAATGAAAAATTTTATTGTAAAAATTGTAAAAAAGAATATGGGCCAAAAGTATTTTTAAAATGTGACAATAATGGTATAGCCAATGAATTAAATATATATAATTCAATAACATTAATACCTAATTCTTTTTTCATAGATATTTTATCAAAATTTATTATTCAATCGGGATTAATGTATAATGTTAAACAACATCATTTTTATATTAAAAATAATATTTTATTTTTCTACAAGAGTACAAATGAAATAGAATATTCTTTAACAGATATATCAATATTTAAAGATTTATGCATCAATTTACAAAATGAAAATATAAATGAATATAATCTTTTGAAAAGAGAATGCATCAATTTTCCAGAAAAATGTAAAACTCCCAAAAAGTCTGATTGTCAAAATTGTAAAAATGAAAATGCAAAGTATTGTTTGATGAAAATGTTTTCATATATAATTCCTTCCTATAAGCCACAGCCCCATAAAGGAAATGAATATGGTGATGCATCTTTTGTTGCAGACATAAATGGGAATCAAAAAATAATAAAAGTGATAATGAAAAGATATGAAGAAAATGGACCTGCACTAATTTCAAAAGGTGCAGGTCGAGAAATCATAATTCAGGTTATAACACAGTATTTGCGTGATGCAAGCAAGCCTGTGTTAGCTATTTTAATTCCTTCTGGGATAGATGCGTCATTAAAACAAGATATTAGAAGTCTTGTAGGCTTTGTAAAAGGTAAAGTTATATTTATTGAAGAACAAGAATATGTAGCTTTATACAAAATGGCAAAATCAAACGGTTTTAAATTAGTATAATTATAAACTTTTCAACAAATATTAACAATAAAAAAAATAAATTATAGGTAAAATTAGAATAAAATGAAAAAATCTCTCTAGCTTTTGTTCTATTTTTCTCAAACTCCCCTGTCACTTTTTCTCAAACTCGGTGTCAATTTACATCAATACTTATCCCCACAAAATAAAAAACCGAATAACAAATGTCATTCGGTTTTTTATGGTGGAGGTTAGGAGATTCGAACTCCTGACCCCCTGCGTGCAAAGCAGGTGCTCTACCAGCTGAGCTAAACCCCCACAAGGGTGTAATCAATTTCGACTACTTCTATATCATACATGATGATTTTTTTTTGTAAAGTACTTTTTTTATTTATATGAAATTTTTTATATACATATATAAATGATTCAACTTCTCATCATTATCCTTAATAAATTCCAATTTCTTTATTATATAACCATACATCTCCTCTTTATTCTCGATTCGTCTGAACTGGAATATCTCAAAAGGCTCTACTCCCAATACCCTACACATCTTGTCTAATGTAGTTAACGTCATAAAACCGTGACCTGATTCTATATAACTTAATGAATTTGTCGCGATATCCAATGCCTCCGCTAATCGCTCCTGACTATATCCCTTAATTTTTCGTAATTCTTTTATTCGTTGACCTATTTGTTTATTTAAATCACTTGTCATAATTAACCTCTTGATTTTATTTTATGTAGCAATTTTTTTATTAACCAATATATTTAAACTGTAGTAATACATATTAAATATTGACAGTTAAAGGTTTAATATTTATAATCTACATGTTTAATCTTTACTTTTGGAGGATTTATGGAAGAAAAATCTAAAACTCATTTTAAAATTAATTTTTTAGGCATAAAGTTGAGTATTGTAAAACCACAAATTTTTCTTATGAGAAAACGGATTGCAAAGTATAAAAATCCACAACTTGTGCCTCAAGCTAAAGGCGATTTAAGGCTTATACAGCTTTTAGAATTACAAATTTTAAAAGAATTTAATAAATTTGCGACTGAAAATAATCTTAATTATTGGCTTGATTTTGGAACTCTGCTTGGGGCTGTTAGGCATAGAGGTTTTATTCCTTGGGATGATGATATTGATTTAGGGATGATGAGAGAGGATTATGACAGGTTATGTGAAATTTTGCCTAAATATGATGGAAATATTATTTTTACACCAGCTTTTGGTTATCGCGAATGTTGTTTTGTGAGGATTATGTATAAAAATATTCCTGAAATTTTTGTTGATATTTTCCCGTATGATTACTTCTATAAAAAATTGGATGATGAAGAAAAAATTATACAAAGTAATAAAATTTCTGAAATTTTAGAAAAATATAGCAAATATATTCATGCTCCAAATGATTTTTATCAAATAAGAGAAAAAGCTGCTGCCGTTAAAGAAAAATATTTATTAGAAAATAAATTGATTGATAAATCTTCTCGCCCTGATATTTTTATGGGAATTGATTTTCCTCATGCTTGGAAGAATAAATTTTATAGTTATGAGGATATTTTTCCTTTTGCAGAAATTGAGTTTGAGGGAGAAAAGTTTCCTTGTCCTAATAAGTCGGAATCAGTTTTAAAAAGTATTTTCGGAGATTATATGAAAATGCCTAAGGATTTATCTCCTAAACATTTCGGGCTTACTGAATTTTCGCAAGAGGAAAGAGAAAGAATTTTAGATGTAATTGGAGAAGTTAACTTATGAAAAGAGTAATAACTTATGGAACTTTTGATGTTTTGCATTATGGTCATATTAATCTTTTAAAAAGGGCCAAAGCTTTAGGGGATTATTTAATAGTAGGATTATCTTCTGATAAGTTTAATGAAGTAAAAAATAAGAAATCCTATTATAATTATGAACAACGTAAGAAGATTTTAGAGTCATTGAGATTTGTGGATTTGGTTATACCTGAGGATAATTGGGAGCAAAAAGTTAGTGATATAAAAGAATTTAGGGCGGATATTTTTGTTATGGGTGATGATTGGGAAGGAAAATTTGATTTTCTCAAAGAGCATTGTGCGGTAGTTTATCTTTCCAGAACTCCAGATGTTTCTTCTACTATGACTAAAGAGTATTTGCTGGGGTAGTTTCACCTCACCCTAGCCCTCTCCTCAAGGAGAGGGAATATAAAAGGAGATAAGTTTAGAAGTTTATAAGAAGTTAATAATAAAACTTTAATCACTAATTACTGGTTATTAAACCCACTCTAGCCCTCTTCTCAAGGAGAGGGAATGAAAAATACTACTAAAGGTATATAAATAAATCTTTAGCCAATACTCCTTCTCCTAAAAGGAGAAGGCTGGGATGAGGTTTTAAATTTATTCCCTCCAAAACTTTATCTGGTTAGTAGATACTCTTTTTAATTATAGTTTTTTTAGAATTTCTTCTAAGCAGATTTTTACATGTGCGTAATTTAATCCACCTTGCATATAAGCTACATATGGCTCTCGCATTGGACCGTCTGCTGAGAGTTCGATAGTAGAACCTTCAATAAATGTTCCGCCTGCCATTATTACCTCATCTTCATACCCTGGTATATGTTCAGGGATTGGTGTTACATAACCGTTTACCGGCGATAAGGATTGGATTGTTCTGCAAAATTCTTCTAGCGGTTTTGGTGAACCAAAAATAATGTTTTGGATTATATCAGTACGTTTTTCATCGTATCTTGGAGAAGAATTAAACCCAATATCTTCAAAAACTTTTGCTGCTAAAATAGCTCCTTTCACAGCTTCTGAGACAATAGATGGTGCCATAAACAGACCTTGGAAAATCAATCTGTGCTGATTAAACATAGCTCCGCCTTCTGAGCCGATACCAGGTGCAGTAAGTCTATTAGCAGCTCGTTCAACATACAATTCTTTACCTGCAATATATCCTCCGGCTTCTACTATTCCACCGCCAGCATTTTTAATTAGCGAGCCGGCAATTAAATCAGCGCCTACTTCTAGCGGTTCTTTTTTATCAACAAATTCGCCATAGCAGTTATCTACAAAGCAAATACATTCTGGGTTTTTCGGTTTAACAATCTTACAAATCTTTTCTATAGTATCCATTGATAATGATTTTCTTGTAGAATAACCTTTTGAGCGTTGGATTAGAACCATAGTAGTTTTTTCATCTACCATTTGTTCTAATTTTTCAAAATCTACATCCATTCCGTTAATCAAAGGTACTTCATCATATAAAACTCCGTTTCCAATTAATGAAGCTCTTTTTGTCTCGCTATCACCTTGAGTGCCTATCACTTCAAGCATAGTATCATATGGAGTTCCTACTGCTGAAATTAGTTTATCACCGTATTTTAAGTTCCCAAATAAAGCACAAGCAAGTGTGTGTGTGCCTGATGCAAAATGGATTCTTACTAATGCTTTTTCTGCTTTGAATACATCTGCAAAGACTTTATCCAAAGTCTCTCTGCCCATATCATCGTGTCCGTAGCCTGATACTGTATAAAAATGCTCTGGTGCGACACGATTTTCAATAAAAGCTTCGAGGACTTTTCTTTGGTTATAATCCCTTATTTCATCAATTCCTTCAAAAATGTCAGTTAAACTTTTTTCAGCTTGTTTTATATCATATTGCATAGTTAGGACTCCTTAATACGGTAATTATAAAAATAAAGTTTTTGACTGTCAAACTATATTCAATAATCATTCGGGGAATAGAAATTTATGAAAAATGAGTTTATTTTAGGGTATGAAAAAATTGTCTATCATACTAGTTATTTTTATAATAGTTCCAATAGTTGTTTTTTTATTAGGTATGTTTGAAGGCTATCAGGCTTATTCATCTAGCTTGCCTTATGAATTATATGATAATGGTGATTATCAATATAACGAAAATGGGGATAAAGTCTTATTTGTAGTTGATTATTCAAATAGCATGGGAGAGTTTCTTAATCATAAAACTAAAGCCAATCTTGTAAAAGAAACGATGAATTATATTCTGCCTCAAATCTCACCTCAGACTAGAATTGGACTTAGAGTATATGGTCATACTTGCAATTTTATAGCATATAATGCTTGTAGAAGCTCTGAACTACTTGTCCCACTTGGGTTCTCAAATTCATCATCAATAATTCAGAGTATGTCAAAACTGCGCCCTAGAGGGATGACTCCGATTACATATTCTTTAAAAGAAGCTGTAAATGATGATTTTGATGGATATGAAGGAATGAAACATATAATTTTACTTACTGATGGCGGAGAAAATTGTGATGAGAGTCCATGTGATTTTTCTATTGATTTAGTAAAAAAAAGAAAAGATATAAAAATAGATGTAATAGCTTTTAATGTACATGATAAAGATGATTTGGCTCAGCTGAAATGTACTGCAAATGTTACAGGTGGAAATTTCGTACAGGCAGAAACACAAGCTCAGCTTGTGAATTCGATGGAAAAAATGATAGTTCCGCATAAAGATGTTGAGGCTGTGATTTACGGTAAAAATTAAATAAAAAAAAGCCCCGAAAAAGGGGCTAAAAATTTTTGTAAGATGTAAGATTGGGGGTAATTATATAGTTTATAAGTTTATAAGTTTAGGAGTTGAGAAGAAGTTATAAACCTCTATTCACTAGTCACTAATCACTATTTAAAATTATTTAGTAAGTGTAGAGATAAATCTGATAGAGTCATCAGCTAATTCTTTGAAGAAATCTTTAGCGATTTTAGAAAGAGGTCTGTTATCGATTTTGTCGAAGATAGCATAAATAGGGTCGCCACCGTTATTGAATCTCATTTGTCTATCTTGTTTGTTTAAATAATATGTATGAAAACCTTCAGGGATTTGGATAGCTCCAGCAGGTTTTTTATTTCTTTCAATTGCGTCGTATGTTGC
>CALVAL010000056.1 GCA_944325535.1 Candidatus Gastranaerophilales bacterium | reverse complement strand
GTACCACGTGGGTTGCCATCTTTGTTGATAATAACAGCTGCATTTTCATCAAATCTGATAACAGAACCGTCAGCACGTTTAATATCATGTTTTGTTCTTACGATAACTGCTTTTACTACTTCAGATTTTTTTACTGTCATATTAGGAGTAGCATCCTTAACAGTTGCAACTACAACATCACCTACAGCAGCAAACTTTTTATTAGAACTACCCATTACACGGATAACTAATAATTCTTTAGCACCTGTATTATCTGCTACTACTAGTCTTGTTTCTTGTTGTATCATTTTTCTATTCCTTTTTACTTTTTCTTATCTGTCCATGAAACTTATGCGTTAAGCCTCACCCCGATAAGTCTTTTTTTAATTAACTACTTAGCCTTCTCTACGATAGACTCTAATGTCCATCTTTTTCCACCTGATAAAGGTTTTGATTCAATAATTCTTACTGTATCACCGATACCGCATTCATTATTTTCATCATGAGCTTTATAGTTTTTTGTTGTTTCTATAATTTTCTTATATTTTGGGTGTGGATCATAAGATGCAACTTTTACGACAATTGTTTTGTCCATTTTATTGCTTACTACTACACCTTGTCTTTCTTTTTTAGGCATTTGTTACCTCGATTTCTTTTTCTCTTATAACAGTCTTAGCTTGAGCGATTAAGCGTTTTGTTTTTGCAATCTCTGCAGTATTTTCTAATTTATGCATTGAAAGTTTGATTCTGCAATCTAGTAACTGTTTTTTAGAATCAACAACAAATTGCTTTAACTCATCTACTGTTTTTTCACGCATTTCACTTAATTTCATTTTTATTTTTCCTTAATAATTATACAGATTCTTTTTCAATTACTTTTACTTTGATAGGTAATTTTTGTGCTGCTAATTCTAATGCTCTAACAGCAACAGCTCTATCAAAATAATCAAGTTCAAACAAAATTCTGTTAGGTTTTACTACAGATACCCAGTATTCTACGTTACCTTTACCTGAACCCATACGAGTTTCAGCAGGTTTTGCAGTAATCGGTTTATCTGGGAATATCTTAATCCAAACGTTACCGCCACGTTTGATTTCACGAGTCATAGCACGTCTTGCAGCTTCAATCTGACGGCTTGTAATCCATCCAGGTTCAAGTGCCTTTAATGCATAACGACCAAATTCGAACTGAGTACCTCTTGTTTCAGTACCTTTCATTCTACCTTTCATCATTTTGCGGTATTTTGTCTTTTTTGGCATTAACATTATATTATTCTCCTGTTACTTATTATTTTGTCTCTACAGGTTTACGTTTTCCACGTCTTCCGTTGAATCTTTCACCTGTTGATTCTTTTGAGTTCTTAGACTTGATATTCATATCAGCCTTTTCACCCGGCATTAAGTTACCTTTGAAAATCCAAACCTTAACGCCAATTTTACCCATTATAGTATCAGCTTCCGTAAAACCATAATCAACATCAGCTCTTAGAGTTTGCAGAGGTATTCTACCTTCCTTAGCCCATTCGCTTCTTGCGATTTCAGCACCGCCTAAACGACCTGATACCATAACTTTAATACCTTGAGCACCAGCTCTCATTGCACGTTGCATAGCTTGTTTCATAACACGTCTGAATGCAACACGTTTTTCTAACTGTTGTGCTACATATTCTGCTAAAAGTAATGCATTTAAATCAATTCTTGCTACTTCTACTACATTTATAATAACAGGTTTTCCTAAGTATTTTGAAACTTCAGCTTTCAATTCATCAATTCCTTGACCGCCTCTGCCTACAACGATACCAGGTTTAGCTGTAACTACTGTAATTGTAGTATTTTGAGATTTTCTATCGATTAAAATATCAGCTACACCAGCAGCATATAATTTTTTCTTTATAAATTTTCTAATTTTAGCATCTTCTGCTACGAATTCAGCATAATCTCTAATCTTAGCATACCATGTGCTTGACCAAGGTCTGATTATACCTACTCTAAATCCGGTTGGATGTGTTTTTTGTCCCATTTCATTCTTTCCTATTTTGCTGTATCACTAACTTTAATTGTGAGGTGAGATGTACGTTTGAGTCTCTTGTATATACGACCTTGCGCTCTTGGTTTACCTCTTTTATATGTTACGCTTTCATCCGCAAAAATTTCAGAAACTTTTAGGGAATCTGCTTTTACACCAGCTTTTTCAAAAGCGTTTGCAGCAGCAGCTTTCAAATTCTTTTCTACTACTCTAGCTGCAAAGTATGGCATAAAACGCAACATATCAAGAGCTTCATTAACAGCTTTACCTCTTACTTCGTTGATAACTCTACGAAGTTTTCTTGCTGTCATTTTTATATCTGTTTGTCTTGCTTTTGCTTCCATTTTTATTTTCCTTTTTTTAATTAATTCTTAATCAAAAATCTGTACAGACTATTTACGTTTCGCTGTCTTATCTGAACCTGCATGCCCTCTGTACATTCTTGTAGGTGCAAATTCGCCCAACTTATGCCCAATCATTTGTTCTGTAACATATACTGGAACGTGGGTCTTACCGTTATGTACGGCAATTGTATGTCCCAACATATCAGGAATAATCATGGATGCTCTTGACCAAGTCTTAACAACTTTCTTTTCTGAATTTTCATTCATTTTGTTAATTTTCTTTTGAAGAGCTTCTTCTACGTATGGGCCCTTTTTTAATGAACGTGCCATTAATTTCTCCTTTTATATATTTGTATTAATGTTTATAAAAATATTTTTTGCTAGTTGGTAGGGTAAATAGATAAATATTTATTTACCCTTACCAATTAAGCTACTTATTTTTTTCTACGTCTTACGATTAACTTATCAGACGCTTTACCTTTCTTTCTAGTTTTATAACCAAGAGCTGGTTTACCCCAAGGTGTCTTAGGATGTCCACCAGGACCTGTTTTACCTTCACCACCACCGTGAGGGTGATCACAAGGGTTCATTGTTACACCACGTACTGTTGGTCTGATACCCATGTATCTTTTTCTACCAGCTTTACCGATTGATAAGTTTTTGAATTCAGCATTACCTAGAGTACCCACAGTTGCTAAACATTCTTTTCTTACCATTCTCATTTCGCCAGAAGGTAATTTAATAGTTACATAGTTACCTTCTTTAGCCATAACTTGTGCAAAGTTACCAGCTGAACGAACCATTTTACCGCCTCTTCCTGGTGCTAGTTCAATGTTGTGAACTATAGTACCTAAAGGCATTAATTCTAGTGGAATTGCATTACCAGTTTGAACAGGTGCTTCTGGTCCACTTACGATTACATCACCAACATTCAATCCTTCTGGTGTTAAGATATATCTTTTTTCACCATCAGCATAGAAAACTAATGAAATTCTAACGTTTCTGTTTGGATCATATTCAATAGTTTTAACTGTTGCTGGAACACCGAATTTTTCTCTTTTGAAGTCGATGATACGGTAAGCTTGTTTAACACCGCCACCTTTATGACGACAAGTAATTCTTCCAGTATTGTTTCTACCAGAAGTCTTGTTTAATTTCTTCAATAAAGATTTTTCAGGAGTTGATGTAGTGATTTCTTGATAATCACTCTTTGTCATACCTCTTTGTCCCGGAGATGTCGGATTAATTTTACGAATTGCCATTTTATTTTCTCCTATTCATATCTTTTTTTGGCTTTTTCTAACACTTTTATCTTAGAATTTCTACTAGATTGCAGTTAATTCTTCGATTGGATCACCTTCGATTGTAACAATTGCTTTTTTAGAAGAATCTGTTCTACCGAATTTTAGACCCATTCTCTTTTCATGAGATGGCATATACACTGTTCTTACTTTTTTAACTTTTCTTCCTGGAAAAGCTAATTCTACAGCTTGTGCGATTTCAACTTTTGTTGCGTCTTTGTTTACTTCAAAAGTGTATTGACCTAAAGCTGTTGCCATCATTGATTTTTCAGTTATGATTGGTTTTTTGATAACATCATATAACTTTTCTACGTTTGATCTTTCTTTACTCATTATTGCAACCTTTCTGTAATATCATTTACAGCTTTTTCTGTCATTACAACGAAATCAGCTTCTAGTAAGTCTTTTACATTTAAGTTAGTTGGTAATAAAAGCTTAACTGATGGAATATTTCCTGCTGCTAAGCTTAAATATTTATTTTCTTCTGCAGTTGTATCAGCAATAACTAAAATTTTACCTGCTAAATTTAATGACTTAATGATACCAGCCATTAATTTTGTCTTAGGTTCAGTAATAGCAGAGAAATCTTTTACGACAACGATTTGTTCTTCTCTAGCTGATAATGCAGATTTTAATGCTAATTTTCTTGCTTTTTGTGGCATATTGATTTCAAAACTTCTAGGTTTTGGTCCAAAAATAACACCACCGCCTGCAAATAAAGGTGATCTTAAAGAACCTGCTCTTGCACGTCCAGTACCTTTTTGTTTCCAAGGTTTTTTACCACCACCAGATACTTCTGCTCTTGTTTTTGCACAAGCAGAACCTTGTCTTGCATTGTTTAATTGTCTTCTTAGTGCCAAATGCATTACATGTAAGTTTGGTTCAACTCCAAAAACAGCTTCGTTTAAAGAAATTTCACCTAACTTTTCACCGTTTGTATTTAATAATTGTTTTGACATTTTCTTATTCCTTTTGATTTCCGCTTACCCCTTTCCTATCTCTAGGTTTTATATGGCAAGATCGGCTTGTGTATATTACTTAATAATTAATTCCATTTAGTTCTTGTAGGAACGATTGTTACCAATCTTCCTTCACATCCTGGAACTGAACCTTTTACTAAAACTAACCCGTTTTCAGCATCTACTTTAACTAATTTAAGTTTTGTAATAGTAACTCTTTCATTTCCCATGTTACCAGCCATTCTTTTACCTTTGATAACACGGCTAGGAGTTGTACCAGCACCAATTGAACCTGGTTCTCTGTGGTTCTTAGAACCATGAGCCATTGGTCCTCTTCCAAAGTTCCATCTTTTTACTGTACCTTGAAAACCTTTACCAATTGAAGTACCTGTTACATCAACTTTTTGAACATCGTTTAATACAGATAAGTCAATTTCTTGACCAACTTTATAGTCAGCTGGATTTTCTACTCTGAACTCTTGTAAGTGTCTGTAGTTATCCAATCCGTTTTTCTTGAAGTGACCGATTTCAGCCTTTGTTAAGTGTTTTTCTTTCGCTGCAATCGTACCAACTTGTATAGCATTGTAACCGTCAGTTTCTACAGTTTTAACTTGAGTAACAACTGTTTTATCAACCTTGATTACTGTAACAGGAACTGCCAAACCTTCTGAATCAAAGATTTGAGTCATCCCTACTTTTTTACCTATTACACCTAGTGTCATGTGTCTTTCCTTTCCGACATATATACTCAAACAGAATTATCTGTTTCGTACCAATATGCCTTTCATCTTGCGAGCGCTACTGCCTTACTCTTTACCTTTGAGGGTTTTCACCTCCCGCCGCTTGGACGTCGTAGTTCACATTATATGCATAATGCTTATTAAGTTTTCAAAAAGTTAATTTCCTATTGCTAATTCGCTCTTATAGCAAAGAAATTATAACTTAACTTCAATATCTACGCCAGCTGGCAAATCTAATCTACTCAATTCTTCTGTTGTTTGTTGAGTAGGTTCGTAAATATCGATAATGCGTTTATGTGTACGAATTTCGAAGTGTTCTCTTGACTTCTTGTCTACGTGTGGTGAACGCAATACACAATAGATACGTCTTTTTGTAGGTAAAGGAATAGGACCAGCGACCTTAGCGTCTGTTCTTTTTGCAGTTTCTACGATCTTTTCAGCTGATACATCAACTAATTTGTGTTCGTAAGATCTTAAACAAACTCTAATTCTTTGTCTTTTAGCTGTTGTCATTTTTCATTCCTTTATATTTATGTATTAACAATTTCGAACTGCATATATGTAGTAAATATCTTTTTCTACCGCAATCCGGCTATTACTTTCGACTATAGCATTAAAATAGTAAAACAAACAAAAATCAGTGTCAACAAGGGATTATTATTTGATTTAAGATTTTACAAAAATTTACAATTTCATCTTTTTATTGCAAAAAAATTTTTCTTAAGATAGAATATTATTGGTCGAAAAATCAAGTTTGGAATCTTGAAGAAAAGAAAGAAGGTTAAATTATGAAAGATGGTATCCATCCAAATTATAAAAAGACTGTTATCAAGTGTGTTTGCGGTAACGAAATCGAAACAGGTTCTGTAGTAGATAATTTGACAGTTGAAATTTGTTCTAACTGTCACCCATTCTATACAGGTCAACAAAAAATTCTTGACTCTGAAGGACGTGTTGAAAGATTTAACAAACGTTACGGTAATAAATAGTAACAGTTTAGTTAAGATTTTACTAATAAAAAAGAAGCCTAATGGCTTCTTTTTTTATTGACAATATCTTCTTATTAATCTAAAATTATCTTGTTGAAAAGGAGTTTTTATGAAAATCGGGGCTATTAATAATCTGAATTTCGGAACAAAAAGTGTTCAAAATAACAATGAAAATAAAAAGAAAGCTGCTATTATTGGTAGTGGAGTCTTAGGAGGAACACTAGTTGCATTGGATTTCTTATCTGAACTGGCTCCCTTTGATTTTAATACCTCAGACACTTTTGAAAAAAACAACAAAGATTTTGATAAATATATGGATGACTTAGAGCGAATTGCAAAACAAAATGAAAAAGATATAAATAAGTCTCTAGATGAATATTTTCCAAAAGTTGAAAAGAATACCGATGAATTTATAAAAGATATAAAAAAAGGCATAAAAAAAAGACCTCGTTGACAACATCTCATAAAATAAGTAATATTATTTTATGGCAATAGTTTATTTATCATTAGGTTCAAATTTAGGAGATCGAATAGGACATTTGCAACAAGCAACAAGTCTACTTGGTGCTTTGCCAGAAATAAATATTGTAGCTACATCATCTTTTTATGAATCAGAACCTTGGAATATGGATTCTGAAAATTGGTTTGTAAATGCAATTGTCCAAATAACAACAACTCTATCACCTGAAAACTTATTAAAAGAATGCCAACGAATTGAATACCAGCTAGGTAGAAAAAGAGACTTAGCTAAAGGTTATATTGATAGGACAATCGATATCGACATTCTTTTTTATGATAATTTAATTGTAAATTCTAAAGATTTAACAATACCACATAAATTTTTCCACAAAAGGGCTTTTTTAATTGTTCCTATGCTAGAAATAGCACAAGATTTTGTACATCCTCTTTTTAATGAAACCATTGCAAAGTTGTATGATGAGCTTGAAAATCCTGAAATGGTATGTCTTTATGGAACTAGAGTATAGGAGCTCTTATGAATCCTAAGCCCATAACAAAACAAGTTGCAATTATTGGAGCTGGTGCATCTGGATGCATTTGCGCTTATTATCTTATAAAAGCAGGGATTGATGTAAGTATCTTTGACTTTTCCTTTCCATTAAGAACAATTTTACCTACTGGAGGTGGGAGATGTAATTTAGCTCATGCCGAGTATGATTTTAAAGATTTAGCTAAAAATTATCCTCGTGGAGAAAAATTTCTTTATTCAATATTTTCTAAATTTGGAACATACGAAACATTAGCTCTTTTTGATGAGCTTGGAATAGAGACATACACTCAAGAAAATGGAAGAATTTATCCAACCTCAAACTCCTCAAAAGATGTTCAAGAAAAAATTCTAAATAAAATAAAAGGGGCAAATTTTATAAAGGAAAAGGTCATTCTTATCACACCTTTAGAAAACGGTTATAAAATAAAAACAAATAAAGCTGAATATTTTTATACTGATATTATTGTTTCAGTTGGAGGCGATAAATTTAAAAATGAACTTTTATTTAAAAATTTAGATTTAAATATTATCCCTTTTACACCAGCACTTGTGGGACTTAATTCTAAAAAAAATTTTAAAGAAATTTCAGGTGTCGTTATAAAAAATGTTTATTCTAAAGATTTAAAAATAGCTGATGATTTATTATTCACACATTTTGGAATATCAGGTCCTTTAACTTATAAGATTTCTTCTTACAAGACTAAAGAAAAAATCCCTTATAAATTAACATTTGACTTGTATCCTTTTGAAATTGATTTACAAGAATTATTAAATAAAAATCCGCATAAAGAACTAAAAAATATTTTATCTAAAATTTTACCTATTAATTTTGCTAAATTTATTTTGAAAGATTTAGCTGAAGTCAACGCTCATAAAATTGATGGAAAAACAAGAGATTTGATTTTAGAACAAATACACAACTTTGAAGTCACAATAGTTGGAACTAATAAAGGCGAAGAGACAGTATCAGCAGGCGGAATAGATTTAGATGAAATAAATCCTAAAACAATGGAGGCTAAAAAGTATCCAAACCTATATTTTACAGGCGAAATTTTGAATATCGATGGACTATGCGGAGGGTTTAACTTACAAAACGCTTGGTCTACCGCTTATATTGCGGCTAAATCTATCTTACAAGAATAACAAACCAAGGATTATCTTTGGTATTATCTCCAAAATGAGAAAACTGTATCATTCCTCTTTTTTTAATATTTATAAAACCACTTAAAGGGTATAATTCAAATTTTGCATTTCCTGATGTAAAAGAATAGTGATAAAAATTCCTATCTGTATCATTTAATATAATTAGTTTTAAATTTTTTATAGATTTTTTTATCTTTAAAGAATTTGTATTCGGACTAAATTCTGATATTTTTATAATCTTAAAATCAGGAAAAAGCTCTTGGACATCCTCTTGCGAAAGCTCTCTTTTATTTAAAATATTATCATCAAATGTAAATTCATAAAATTTCAAATCCTGATTAGAATATCCAAATAATTTACCATCTTTTAAAAATTCATACTGACATCCTGTAGTAAAAGCGTATTCCCCTGTTGATTTATAAAATTCTGAATAACTACCAGTGCCTTCACAAATCATTTTTATATAATAATCTTTATCGGCTCTTTTTACTTTATTAGACCAAGTATAATTATCAATTTTTAATTTAGATTCTTCTTTTAAATTAGGATAACTAATAGAAGAATACTCAACTGCGCTTACAATTTGTACTGATAAAAATATAACTGTTAAAATTGATAAAATTTTTTTCATACTCAATCTCTCCTAAATAAAAAAATTATACTAAACATTTACTAATACTTCAACTTTTTGAAGGAGGGTAATTTTAAAAATATAAGCTATTATACGAGTATGAGTTTAATTTCTAATGCAATAAGTGGAATAGGAAATAATTTAGGCGGAATAAAAGCTACGCCTGATTTTAATTTGGACGATTCTACTTTTGCTGATTTATTAGAAAAACAATTGCAAAATAAAATTGACAGTCAAGAAAATAGTACTATTACTGGCTTAGGCATGCCTGCCGGTTTCCAAATTGAAAATCTTGATGGTTCTGAATTCTCTGAAACTGCACAAGACCAAATGGAAGCTATTGGTGAAAAAATAAATATTGAAGAAAATAATATCTCTAATCCTTTTGATATGGATAATAATGGAGATGTTACTGGCCATGAAGCAATTTCGTTTTTTAGTTCTCTATTAAATAATGATACAAAAGGTGATAATGCTAGATCAGAACTTTTCGATTTTGCAAAAAAACAAGCAGCAGAGTTTTATAATAAGTATTCTAAAACAGTAGTTAACAATCTTAATGAGTTCGCAACTGATATTAAGTCTATAATAAATTAAAAATACTCAATAAAAATTTTTATTTTATCTATAAACTATGAGCAGATAGAGTGTTAAAATATTTTCAGATAATATTTTTGTTACTCTTTTTTACTTATAACTACCCTCTCCTATTGGAGAAGGCAGTTATAAATTATTGTTTTAATACATTTTATTTTATACCTCACTAGTTGACTTAATTATATTTACAAAACAATTAAGTCAACAAATTAATCTTCATCGTTGAGCAATGTACCAACTACCCCTACTAATCCAACTGTTAATGCCATTAATCCTACCATACCTCCCAATGTCCCAACAAAAGCTCCTGCTGCCGCACAAAAAACACCGTTTTTAGCAGCTCTCTTGATTTTTTGACCATTAATTTTCCCCTTAAACGAAATATCACCTTCTTTAAAGTTTTCTTTAGTTGTTTTTTTAATTTCATTTCTGAAAGCCACTGGCTTAACTGTTGAGTTTACTAATTTAATAGGACTTATACGCATAAATACCCCCTTTTTCTACAATACATACCTTGCATAAACAAGTATTCAATCCTTTCACACACACTCTTTAATTATATATATTGTAGCACAAAAATAAAAAACAAAGTAAATAAATCAGAAAAATCTACAAAAAGAAAGTCAACCCTCAATAGTAAAAGATTTTAACTATTTAAAAATTACCCATTATTTCACTCCTAATTGATTTACCCCTTGTTTGTAATATAATAAAACTATCGGAAAAAGATAGTTCGTAGGATGTGGTAAATCTTTGATTTACCGCATCTTTTAATAGAGGCTAAAATACATTTATGAATTACAAAAGATTATATGTTCCAAATAGTTAGTAGGGTGCAATTCTTTGCGCCTTTTAAGTTGTACAACCCCACCCCGAAATCAAAGATTTCGACCCTCCCTCAAGTGGAGGGTATTGTAAAAAATGATAAGGAGATAAATTTAGAAGTTTAGAAGAAGTTAATAATAAATTTCTACCCACTATTCACTAATTTACAAAAATTGCACCCTACTTATTTTTATAACCAACTTTTATAATACATACTCAAAAAGTTTCGTCACAGATTTAAAAGATTTTGTTGAAGATATTAAGAGTATTTCTTAATTAGAGATTTTTCCAATATGGAGTAAAGTTTAAAATTTCTGCCAAAGCTTTGTCAAAATCTCCATCAAATCTCAAAGCTCTATCATCTAAAATTACACTGGCATAAGGATTTTTTACATTGGTTATATCGTGTATAAATTCATCTAATTGATATTTTTTTAACCATTCATATGTAAGTTTTTTATTCCTTACTGTAAATATTTCAATTTTATAAGTTTTGGCAAGTATTTGTAAAAATTCTTTTACCCCATTTCTTGGAGCAGGAATTTGACTTTCACTAAAATTTCCACAATATGTGTTTAACACACCATCAAAATCTATTAGTAATGTTTTTGGCATAAAAATCTTCTTTCTTTTTAAATATTACAATCAGAATGTAAAAAATATTATAAGCTATAAATACTTATATTATTACATTGTGCATGTATAAATACTATCCCATAGTTTTTATTTTGTCAAATAGTAACATAGAATTTTATTAATGGGAAGAAAAATTTATAAATATGATAAGGTCTTAGCTAGAAAATTTGGACAAAAGATTGTATTGCTTAGAAAAAATGCTAATTTTACACAAGAAGAGCTTGCTTTTAAAGTAAACATTTCAACAAGTTATCTTAGTGCTATCGAGCGTGGGATTACTGATACAACTATTTCAACGGCAAAAAGATTAGCAAAAGCTTTAAATACAGAACTTACAAAATTATTTGAATTTTAGCTATTATATGTTAATCTCCGACCTGCACAATTTACTAATATTAAAATTCTATTCACTACTCACTATTCACTAACCCCCAATTGATTTACCCCTTGTTTGTAATATAATAAAACTATCGGAAAAAGATAGCTTTTTTTAGTATAAAATGTGTAGAAATATATAGTAAATGCTAAGAATTTTGATTAATAAGGAGGTCAAATGGGCAAAATAGAAATTACACACGAAATCGAAGAAAAATGCTGCGTACATCGTGGTATTAAAGGTTCACCAGCTCCAATCCCTCAAGAAGGTGAATGGACAAAATGTAAAGAAATCAAAGATATTTCAGGTTTAACTCACGGATGTGGTTGCTGTGCTCCTCAACAAGGTACATGTAAGCTAACTCTTAACGTTAAAGATGGTATCATCCAAGAAGCTTTAGTTGAAACTATCGGATGTTCTGGTATGACTCACTCAGCTGCTATGGCTGCAGAAATCCTACCTGGTAAAACTATCCTTGAAGCTTTAAATACAGACTTAGTTTGTGACGCTATTAACGTTGCAATGAGAGAATTATTCTTACAAATCGTTTATGGAAGAACTCAATCAGCATTCTCTGAAAACGGACTTCCTGTTGGTGCAGGTCTTGAAGATTTAGGAAAAGGACTTTGCTCTATGTGTGGTACTATCCACTCTACTAAGCAAAAAGGTGTTAGATATCTTTCACTTACTGAAGGTTACATCTTAAAAATGGGTCTTGATAAGAATGATGAAGTTATCGGATACCAATTCGTAAACTTAGGAAAAGTTATGGATGCTATCAAAAAAGGTGTTGATCCAAAAGAAGCTTACGAAAAAAATATCGGTACTTACGGTAGATTTGCTGACGCTGTTAAGTACATCGATCCACGTGAAGAATAGTGCTACGCACGTAGACATATTGTCGGGGAACAAGGTATAAACTACAAATAAAAATTAAAGCTACAAATTCCCCTCGTATGCAAAACTACAAGACGCACGTAGACACATTATCGGGGAACAAGGTATAAACTACAAATAAAAATTTAAACTTGCAAAATCCCCTCAATGATAAAACTACAATTAATAAAGTAAGAATTAAAATAAAAAAAGGGAAATAAATTATGACAGTAAAATTTGAAGGACAAGATAGACGTGAAGCTACTCTTAAAAAAGTTTTACCTGAATATGGTTTCAAATCTTTAGAAGATGCTCGCGAACTATGCTTATCAAAAGGCATCGATGTAGATGCTATTGTTAAAGGTATTCAGCCTATCGCATTTGATAACGCTTCTTGGGCTTATACTTTAGGTTGTGCAATTGCTATTAAAAAAGGTCTTAAAACTGCAGCAGAAGCAGCTGAAGCAATCGGACTAGGTCTACAAGCTTTTGCAGTACCTGGATCAGTTGGTGACAGAAGACAAGTAGGTATCGGTCACGGTAACTTAGCAGCTATGTTATTAAGAGAAGAAACAGATTGTTTCTGTTTCTTAGCTGGTCACGAATCTTTCGCTGCTGCTGAAGGTGCTATCGGTATTGCTAGAAATGCTAATAAAGTAAGAAAAAATCCTTTAAGAGTTATCTTAAACGGTCTTGGTAAAGATGCTGCTCATATCATTGCAAGAATCAACGGATTTACTTCTGTTGAAACAGAATATGATTACAAAACAGGCGAATTAAAAATCGTTAAAGAAACTCCATTCTCAGAAGGTGAAAGAGCAAAAGTAAGATGCTATGGTGCTGATGATGTAAACGAAGGCGTTGCAATTATGATTAAAGAGGGTGTTGATGTATCAATTACCGGTAACTCAACTAACCCAACTCGTTTCCAACACCCTGTAGCGGGTACTTACAAAAAATGGTGCTGGGAAAATGGCAGAAAATACTTCTCAGTAGCATCTGGTGGTGGTACAGGAAGAACTCTTCAC
>CALVAL010000055.1 GCA_944325535.1 Candidatus Gastranaerophilales bacterium | reverse complement strand
TGCTGCGGTTCATTACTGCTGTCTGTTTTGTTTTTCGACATGTATTCATTTATAGGATCTTCTGGATTTGTCGGTTCAGTCTCTTGATCTTGCTGCGGTTCATTACTGCTATCCGTTGTCTCTTCCGAAGAGTTTTCTACAGGCTTTCCTGGTTCTGTCTCTTGAACTTGCTGCGGTTCATTACTGCTGTCTGTTTTGTTTTTCGACATGTATTCATTTATAGGATCTTCTGGATTTGTCGGTTCTGTCTCTTGATCTTGCTGCGGTTCATTACTGCTATCCGTTGTCTCTTCTTTAGTTTTTGTATCATCTTCCAGACCTAGCATTTGTTTCGCTTTATTAAGTAAGTTTGTTAGCGTATTTTTTTCTTCTGGAGTAAATTCTTCTAAATTATTTGCTAAATAATTTTTTAGTAGGTCATATTCATGTTTTGTGTCTATTTTAGCTTTGCTTTGTCCACTTTTATCTGCAGATGCTATTTTTTTTAGTTCTTCGCTAATTTTCGGTCTAATAGTGTTTGACATTATTCTCTCCAATCTTTAAATCTTAAATTTGTAATAAACTAAGGATCCCCAATTTTAATTACGTCATATTTCTTTAAAACTTTAGGCTTTTGCTTAAAACATTTACAAAAGTTTACAAAAGGTGGTAAAATGAAATGTAGTAATAGAAAGTATTTTATGAAGAATTTAAGATTATTATTTTATTTTGCACTATTTTTAGCGTTATGTTTTGCTTTGTATTTTAACAAAAATTCTGCTTTTGTATATTCTAAAATGGGAGATTTTTATTATAAAAATAATCAAATAGAAAAAGCTCAAGCTTATTATGAAAAGTCTTTTTTATTAGGTAATCAAGATTCAAAGCAAAGAGAAATTTATGTGAATTCAATAATAAATTCGCCTTTAACAATAAGTTCTCAAGAAAAGTTACTTGAATTTATTAAAAAAGATATAGATGACGGTGCAAGCTTGAAAGCAAAGTATTTTTTTGCGGATTTAAGACAAGAAATACACCGTAAATATCCTGAAAATTATATCCTGCAGGCTCCTTATAATCAAAAAATAGTTCATTGGTCAAAATTCCCAATAACATATAGTTACAAAAATACTAATAATATTTCTCCAGAAGTTATAGAAGAAATAGATAGTGCATTTAATCGTTGGGAAAAAGAGGGTGTTGTATTATTTACGAAAGTATCTAAAGATTCTGATATTGTGATTGATTTTAGAAAAAATAAATTAGAAGATATAGATTATGGAAAAAAATATGTAATAGCATATACTCTTCCAGATATAAATTTGAATAAATTAGAAAGAATGGATATAATTTTTTATACTCAAACTCCTGATGGAGTAAATTTTTCTCGAAATCAAATTTATAATACAGCATTACATGAGATATTTCATGCATTAGGGTTTATGGGGCATAGTTTCGATAAAGAAAATATAATGTATTTGTCAAAAGATAATCGTGTTCTTGTAAATGACGAGAGGTTAGATTTAACCAATGCAGATATTGCAACCCTTAGACTTTTATATAAGATAAAGCCAGATATAACAGATGTTCAAGGCGGTACATATGATTATATATCATATTTAGTCTTAGGAAATAATGATGATATTAATTCTTCTAAGACCAAAGAAGCAAAATATTATATTAATTCAGCACCGACTTTGCCTAGTGGTTATATTACTCTTGCAGAAAGTTATGTAGCAAAGAAAGAATATTCAAAAGCAATAAAGGCTCTTGAAAAGGCTTTATCATTAGCAAAGACTAAAGACGTTGAGTATATAATATATTATGATTTAGCAGTTTCTTATTTTTATATTTCAAATAATGAAATGGCATTGGATTATTTACAAAAAGCTCAACAAATAAGTGATACTGAAGATTTACACTATTTGCTAGCCGAAATTTATTTGAATCAAAATGATTTGAAAAATGCTATTTTAGAATATGAGGCTTTAGTAAATAAGTCTCCTAATAATATTAATTATGTAGTAAATTTAACTAATATATACATTAAGCATCACAACTATTTAAAAGCAAGAAATGTTTTAAAAAACTATTTAAAGAAGAATCCTGCCCAAAAAGAAAATAAAAAATTATCACCATATAGAGTGTTGTTGTTCTAAATATATTATGATAGTTTAATTTTATGAAGATTCAAAAAATAGAGACAAATAGAATTATAACTCCTAAAACAACAGGTTATGCGGCAACTACTACGCTTGCTTTATCTTTGCTAAGTGGTGTTACTAAAAATAAAACATTTCGAAAAACTCATAAGCCTTTGGCTTATCTTTCGGCACTATTTACTATGATGCATATTGGGATCATAGAGTATTATCATCAGAAATACAAAAAAATGTAACAAAATACACTTATTCTGAATAGTAAATGTTACTTTTTTTTAATATTTATTATACAATCGTAATTGAGGTGAGAAATGTTCAATGAAATCAAAACACACGAAATAACTGTAGACATTGTTATATTAACAATTAAAGATGATGCTCTTCAAGTATTGCTTGTTAAAAGAAATAATGAACCTTTTAAGGATAAATGGGCTATCCCAGGTGGTTATGTTCGGATGTCAGAGAATCTTGATGAAGCAGCAATGCGTGTTTTGAAAGAAAAAACTAATGTTGATAATATTTATCTTGAGCAACTCTATACATTCGGTGATCCGCTAAGACACCCTGTTTCAAGAGTTATTACTTGTGCTTATTTCGCATTAATTAGATCTGAGGATTTTAACGTTGTTACAACTCCTGATCTTGCTTGGCATAAAGTATTTGATTTACCACCTTTAGCTTTCGACCATAAAGAGATTATTCAGTATTCATTAAAACGTACTCGTGAACGTTTAGAAATGTGTCCTGTTGCATATCAGCTATTGAATGAAAAATTTACGCTTACAGAAATGCAAAAAGCTTATGAAATGATAATGGAAAAGAAATTGGATAAGCGTAATTTTAGAAAAAAAGTTATAACAACAGAAGGGCTTAGAGAATTAAATGAGTTTTCTAAATCATCATCTAAGCGTCCTGCAAGATTATATACATTTGATAATATTAAATTGAACTCAAAACGAGCTCATTTTATAAAAAAGGAGAATAAATGTTAACATTTTTTTGGATAATACAAGTTTTATCAGCACTATTACTTATCGTATTAATACTTATGCATTCACCAAAAGGCGATGGTATTGCGGGAATTGGTAATGCTGCTCAAATGTTTTCTTCACAAAAAAGTGCAGAAAAAGGTTTGAATAAGCTTACTGGTACCGTAGCTTTGGTATTCATTATTTGTGTATTTTTATTAGGCTTTGGCATAATTAAGTAAATGGATGAGTTTTTATCGCGAAATATTTTGTTTTGGGGAGAAGATTCTCAAAAAAAGATATTGTCTTCTCATATAGCTGTATTTGGACTCGGTGGAGTCGGTGGCTTTTGTGCAGAGGCTCTTGTAAGGAGTGGTATAGGAGAATTGACAGTAGTTGATTTTGATAGAGTGTCAAAATCCAATATAAATCGTCAGCTTATAGCTCTAAATTCAACTATTGGAGAATATAAAACTGATTTATTTAAGCAAAGATTATTAGACATAAATCCAGAATTAAAGCTTAATGTAATAAATGATTTTTATATTGATGATTTTAAGTTTGAAGGGATTGATTATGTAGCAGATGCTATTGATACTATGCGTTCTAAGGTTAATTTAATGAGAATTTGCTATGAGAAAAAAGTTCCTTTAATTTCATCGATGGGTGCTGGTAATAGAATAGATCCTACTAAATTATATATTTCAGATATTTCTGAGATTCATGATAAGAAGGCTCCTTTTGTTTCAAATATTTTATATCAATTAAAAAAAATTGGGATAACATCAGGTATAAGTGTTGTAACGAGCGATGAGAAACCTTTTTCGCAACAAAAAATATCGGAGGTTGAGAATGTTATTACTAGTTCTGGGGAACAAATTCAGTTCAATAAAATAATTCCAGCTTCAACTCCTTTTGTTGCTTCATGTGCTGGTATTTTTATGGCTTCAAAAATTGTTAGTGATTTAATTAGATTGTTTTGATTTTAGAAGTTGTATATAATCAAAGCTTTTTTGAGTAATGTCATCTTCATCTTTAATGTCTATCGATTTAATAATTTCTACAATTTTCTTTTCAGCTCCGCCTTCAAGGCTATAATTTGAAGATATTTCATATGCAGCTTTCCAAATATCATTACTACTATCTAAATTTTGATTAGTTAGGTATTTTTTTAATTTGAGTATATCTTGTTCGGTAAAAATAAATTCTTTGTCCAATTTGCATAAAATAGCATTTGCCTTTGCATTTTTTATACTGTTTTCGAGCTCTTTATTTTCAATGCTATGTTCTATTTTATTTAAATTCTTTGAAGTACTAAATAAATCAATTAGTAAATTATTTTTTATATCTAGAAAATTTTCTGAATTTAAAACATTATTTAAATTTTTATAATTTTTTATATCTTTTCCTTTACTAAATAAATCAAAAATTCCTTTAAATTTGTGTTGATAAGCATCTTCTTTTAAAGCTAAAAGTAAAGAGTTTCTATCATCTACCTTTATATTATAGCTGTGCATTATTTCATCAAGAATCTTTATATCTCTAGAAATTATTTCCGGATTCTTATCAATAGGATTTGTTATAGGATGGTAATCTTCATTAGAAAAGATTCTGTTTTCAAGTTCTATATCTAATATTATTTCAAGTTCTTCAGGTATGTCTAATTCTTCATAAATTTTTTCTTGCATTGCAGCTTGTGTCTCTAGTAATTTATCATCTTTGAATGAACCTAACCCGATTAAATTATTCTTATAAAGAGTATTTTTAATTATTTTTGTTAGAGTTTCTTTTTCATGCTCATTAAATTCATAACTATGACAGATTGCATTAATGAAAGCGCTGTCTTTTTTTTTGTTCACTAATTATAGTATTTTTTATGTTTTCTTTGAGTTCTTTTTTTAAAGCTTCTATTTCTGAAATATAATCTTCTAATGTTTCACTTGAAGGGTAATAGTTTTCACCTTCATCACATCGATCAATAATTTTACCGGCAATGAATTCTCTTTTTGTAGAATCATTTTCTATATTTAGAGACTTAGAAATTCTTTCTTCTAATTCAGATTGTTCATCAATATGTTCTTCTCCTCCAAAATCACCCATTGAGGAGAAATTCTTTTCTTGTAAAAAATTAGAGACAATATCTTTTATTTTTTCAATTTGAGAAGCTGAAATTCCTAAGGTACTAGCTAAAGAACTAATAAATAAAATATCTTTCTTATTTAAGTTGAATTTATTACCCTTAAATGTTATTTGAGTTTTTCCTAAAATAGCTTTATTATTTAAAAAAGTTTCATTTATTTGTTGATTTTTATAAATGAGAGTAGAATCTTGGTTTTTATTTTTTTTGAAATCAATTTTATTGTTAAACTTATAAAAATTGTAAGAGTTAATTTTATTATCCATATACGAAATCCTTCTAGTAATTTTGTTATTTGTAATAAAACTGTAAATTAATTTTATTGCTATTTGTATGGGAAATGTAAACTATTGTTTACAAATTATAAACTTAGTTTTATTAATTATTGTTTTTTCGAGGTGAAAATTTACGTTAATCATAGTATTGACTATGACTTTATATGCTCTTAGGATAATTCTAGGATTATTATTTGGAGAGAGGTATGAATATAAAATTAACAAGAAAACAGCTTGGGATTATAGTGCTGCTTATAATTGTAGTACCTATTGTATATAATAAGACTTTTGGTTTTATTAGTGGACTTATTCAACAACAAGCTATGCGAATGCCCAAAGAGGTATTAGTAGATCATCCGCATATGGAATCAATAAATGTTTCTGCAGAAGTAACAGGGAGAGTTGAGGCTCAATATTCTATTGATGTAATAGCACGTGTTCCAGGTTTTTTGATAAAAAAATATTTTAACGAAGGTGATTTTGTAAAAAAAGGTCAGCTTCTTTTTCAAATAGATCCAAGAGAATATCAATTATCAGTAAATAACTCAAGAGCTGCAGTAAATCAATACAGTGCATTATATACTAATGCTCAACAAGAATGGAATAGAGCAAATGCGCTAGTAAAAGAGGATTTAATTAGTCGTTCGGATGTAGATTCTAGTTTAGCGACAAGAAATCAAAATAAAGCATTATTAGATGCAGCTAATCAACAGCTAGAGTTAGCAAAAGTAAACTTGAGTTATACATCAATAAAATCTCCGATAGATGGAAGAATCGGTAAAGTAAATATTACAGAAGGAAACTATGTTACTGCAACATCAGGTGCATTAGTAAATGTATCAAGTATTTCACCTGTTTATGTATCATTTAACTTAAAGGGTGATGACTTTTTAAAGCTTCTAAAAGCTAGTGATAGATTTAAGGATGTAGAAGTAAGAGTACAATTTAATGATGGCAAATGGTATGACAAAATTGGAACAATCAATTTTGTTGATAACAAAATTGATAAGGATTCGGGCTCTGTAAATATGAGAGCAACTTTCGATAACTCAAAAGCTTGGCTCGTTCCTGGCGGTTATATGAAAGTTCAATTAACAGCTCCTAAGAAGGTTGATTTTATGACAGTACCACAATCTTGTACTAAAGGTGATGCCATGAGTGGTTATTATGTTTGGGCCGTAGAGAATAATAAAGCTATAAGAAAAAATATAAAAGTTTCAGATGATGTAAATAATAACTGGATTGTAACTGATGGGCTTAGTTTGAATGATACTATTGTGGTCTCAGGTATCCAAAATATTACAGCAGATGGACAAAAATTAAAAGTTGTGGAAGAAAATAAGAGTAAAAAATAATGAAACAGATATTTGATAAAGATAAGCTATACTTTTTTATACAAAAACCTAGATTTGCTCTAGTAATATCAGTTTGTATTGTAATTTTAGGTATAATATCAATTTTGGGTTTAAAGCAGGAGAGTTATCCAGATGTTACACCTCCTCAAGTAAGGGTATCAGCTTCTTATCAAGGTGCAAGTGCAGAAGTAATTGAATCTACTGTTGCTACGGTATTAGAAAATAAATTAAATGGTGTTGAGGATATGACTTATATGACATCAACATCTTATGATGGTAGTTATTCTTTGACACTATATTTTAAAGTAGGATCGAATAAAGATATCAATTTGATGAATGTTCAAAATCGTATTCAGCAGGTGCAATCTCAACTTCCAGAGGATGTACAAAGGACTGGCGTGACTGCAATTAGCAGAACTTCCGGCTCTGGTGCCATTATTTTAACTCTATATCCTGAATATGGAGATTGGACTCAGTTAGATTTGACTAACTATGGTTCTATTTACATTAAGGATGAATTAAAGCGTATTGATGGTGTAGCTGATGTCAATGTATTTGGTGGTGGCGATTATTCAATGAGAATTTGGCTTGATCCGCAAAAAATGGCAGGACTTAATATTTCAACGAGTGAAGTGAAATCAGCTATTACATCCCAAAATACTCAAGTAACAGCAGGTGCATTAGGTCAATTACCAACTAATGAAAAAAATGCCCTACAATTAACATTAAAAACAAAAGGCCGTTTAGAAGATGTAAAAGATTTTGAAAATATAATTATTCGTTCAAACATGGACGGCTCTAATGTCAAAATTAAAGATATTGCAAGAGTAGAATTAGGTGCTCAATCTTACTCAAATTTAGGTTTGGTAAATGGAAAACCATCAGCAGTAGTTGTAATTTCTCAACTTCCTGATGCTAATATTTTGAATTTATCAAAAGCAGTAGGAGCTAAAGTTGATGAGCTTAATGCTAAAATGTCTAATGGTATAAAAATCATGTATGTAAAAAATGATGCTGATTTTATACATGAATCAATGAAAGAAGTTGAATTTACAATTTTACTTACAGCTTTTATAGTTGTAATTATAATCTTCTTATTCTTAGGCGATGGAATGGCAACATTAGTTCCTTGTGCGACTATTCCGGTATCACTTATAGGTACATTTTTTGCCCTAAAAGCTATGGGAATGTCTATTAATCTTCTGACATTGTTTGCATTAGTTTTAGCAGTCGGTGTTGTAGTTGATGATGCAATTGTTGTTATAGAGAATGTTAAAAGGCATATTGATGAAGGAAAGTCTGCTATTATTGCAACGCAGTTAACTATGGAAGAGGTTGGTGCATCATTAGTTGCGATGGCGATGGTACTTATGGCAGTATTTGTGCCTATCATTTTTATGGGTGGAATGACTGGTGTTATGTATAAGCAATTTGCAGTATGTATTGCTGTTTCAATTGCTATTTCTGCCATATGTGCATTGACACTTTCTCCAGCTATGTGTTCTCATTTTCTTGGACAAAAATCTAAAGAAATTAAAAATAAGTTATTAATAAAAATAAATGAAGAAGCGCGTTTAATCGTTAAGAAATTTAATGATGGGTTTGCAAAGGTAGAAGATTTTTATATGGAATATGTAACAAAGTTTGTACATGATAAAAAATTAGTTGCTATATTCTATGCCGGAATTATATTGCTCACACTTATATCATTTAAAACAATTTCAACAGGTTTTATTCCAGATGAGGATCAGGGAGTTCTTTTGGCTCAAATTACTTTACCAGACGGTGCCTCACTATCTAGAACAGAGGATGTTGCAAGAAAGTTTACTGCTGAGGTTGCAAAAATTGATGGGGTGAATAAAGAAAAATTAACCGTATTTGGTGGTGATGGCGCTGTAAACCAAGCTACAGTTATTATTCAATTAGATGATTATAAAGATAGAAAAGTAGGAGTCTTTGACTGGATAATAAGAAAGATTAAAGGTCAAGCAACAGATCTTTCGCATGTTGCAATTTTGAATAAAATAAGAATGATAGGAGCAAGTACAAAAGAAGCTTCAATTATTTCTTTTTCTCCACCAGCAATCAGTGGTATGAGTATGATGGGTGGTTTTGAATTCCAAATGCTATCTAAAGGGGAATACACACCGCAAGAACTAGAGGTATGGGCAAATAAACTTATTTCGGCAGCTAATCAAAACCCAAGTCTTTCAAGTGTTAATACATCTTTCCAAGCAAATGTTCCTCAATATATTATAGATATTGATTATGAAAAAGCTTTTGCACAGAATGTTGACTTGCAAGAATTATATTCTACTTTAGCCTCAATGCTTGGTACATATTATGTAAACGATTTTAATAAGTATGATAGAGTATTTAAAGTACAAATGCAGGCAGAAAGTGATTTTAGAGATAAAGCTACTGATTTGTCAGGAATTTATGTAAAGAATAATAATGGTGTTATGGTACCGGTATTATCAATTATGAAATTAAAGCAGACAATTGGGACAGCTTCTATTACAAGGTATAACCAATATAAATCTGTTCAAATTCAAGGGCAACAAGGTGCAGGTAAAAGCTCAGGTGATGCTATGAATGCAATGGAAGATGTCGCAAAATCAATACTTCCAGCAGATATTTCTTATGATTGGTCAGGTACTTCTGCTCAAGAAAGAGAAGCTTCTGGACAGACTGGTATGATTGTGGGAATGGCATTGATATTTGTATATCTGTTCTTAGTTGCGTTATATGAAAGCTATACTATTCCAATTGCAGTACTGTTAATTTCTCCAATTGCAGCATTGGGAGCTTTAATTTTCCAAATGATGATTAACCAATCATTTGATATTTACTCTCAAGTTGGTATGATTACTCTTGTTGGTCTTGCTGCAAAGCAGTCAATTTTGATTGTAGAATTTGCTAAAGAAGAACATGAAAAGCACGGACTTTCAGTAAAAGATGCTGCAATAAAAGCTGCTAAATTAAGATTTAGAGCTATTATGATGACAGAATTGGCTTTTATCATAGGGGTTATGCCAATGTTATTTGCATCAGGTGCTGGGGCTAATTCTAGAATATCAGTTGGTTCAACTGTATTTGGAGGTATGATCGCTGCTGCGACATTAGGTGCTGCTCTGACACCTGCTTTTTATGTAATAGTACAAGAATTTGTTGATAAATTCCCTACTAAAAAAATAACAGAAAAAGACTTGGAGATATAGGATGAAAAAGGTTTTAAATATATTACTAATATGCTCTTTATTATCTGTTACATCTACGAATGTATTTGCAAAAGAAAAGCTAGCGAAGAAAGAGAAAGTTAAAAAATCAGAGCAAATACAGATAGTAAAGCCTGAAAAAGAAAAAGTTAATAAAAGACAAGAAAGGAAGAAAAATTTAAATAAAGAGCAAGTGCAAAAAGAGACCTCAAAGGAAGCTAAGGGTATGTATGAGACAAAGTTTCCAGAAATCTCCAGCGGAATTGAATATGCTGAAATGAATGGTGAAGTTACTTTAAGTGATTGTATAAAGTTAGCAATTTCTCATCATCCTACAATTATGTCTGCAATTAGTAATTCTGAAATTTATAAAACTAGAATTGGTCAGGCTTGGTCAAATTATTTCCCGACAATTGGAGCTGGAGTTAGTTATTCAAGAAATGATATGTTGATGTCAAATATGCCATCTAATATGTCAAGAATGATGACTCAAAGATATAATATGTTCTATGTTCCAACTCTTTCAGCGAATATGCTTTTATTTGATTTTGGAAAAACTAAAGCAAATGCTGATATGGCAAAAAGAAATTATGAAGCTTCAAGATATGATGCAGAATCAAGTATTGAGACTGTAATTTATAATGTAAAAGTTGCTTATTATAATATGGTATTTGCAGAAATACAAAAAGCAGTATATGAGGAAACCGTTAAGGATTTTGAGCTGCAGCTAAAACAAGCAAAAGCGTATTATGAAATCGGCAAAAAGGCTAAAATTGATGTGACTACTGCTGAATATAACTTAGGAAATGCTAAAGTAAATTTAATTAAAGCAAAGAATACCCTTGAGCTTGCAGCAGTGGAATTAGCGAATGCTGTTGGTATTCCTGAATTAGAAAATGTTATTCTAAAAGATAAAATGAATAATAAAAAATATGATGTAAATTTCCCTGATTTGATAAAAACAGCACAAGAATCCAGACCTGCATTGTTATCTGCAAAAAAAGCAATGGATGCAGCAGAATTGAATGTAAGAGCTGCTAAAAGAGCTTTTACTCCTGATTTGAGTGGCTTTGCATCTTATGACCATGGCGGAAGACAAATAGATAGCGATTACGGGTATCAATTTGGAGTACAGCTGAATTATACTGCTATGAATATAATGTTATTGAAAAAACAAGTAGATGAGGCTAAGGCTACTTATAATAAATATGTAGCAGATTATGAACAACAAAAGCAAAATGTTTATTTAGAAGTAAAAAGTGCATATATAAGCCTTTTAAATTCTCATGATAGCTTAGATGTGTCAAAACTTGCTTTACAACAAGCGAAAGAACGGCAATACCTAGCGTTTAGAAGATATCAAGTTGGTTTAGGCGATGCAATTGAGTTTAAGGATTCAGAAAATACATATTTAAATGCCCAATTAGATTATTATAACAATTTATTGAATTATAATATTAATGCAGCAGAATTAGAACGAGTAATAGGTGCTCCAATAAAAGAGTCTGATGTTGATTTATAGAACTACTTAATCTTTTGCAAAAAATTTATTTAAATAGCTTGGCGTTAATTCATCTTTTTTGCAAAATGCATCATAGCTTTTTACAATATGTCCTAAATCAAGTGCTTGATATCCTAGTTTAGCCAAATCATAAGCTAAAACTGTTGCGGTAGGTCTTAAGATTATGCATATAAGTCTGTCTTTAGGTATTTTAACTGCTTGTGCCAAAATTTTATCATATCTTTCAAATGCATTTACAGTTGGAGCATTTATATACTCAATACTTTTGGCATTATCAAAAACATTAAACTTAACTTTTTTAAATACTCTATCTCCTGAAATAACTGTTATATCCTTATTTTTCCATATTTGTCTAATATGATGATATTTATCAATACTTTCAGGTAGGATTGTAAATCCAGGGCTAAAATATAATTTGTCTTTTTTTAATAATTTTATAATCCAATTAATATTTGCTCCCCAAAATGTTCTGGCGAAATATTTTTCAAAATCATTTGATGAATTTGTAGTATGACACATTCCATAAGGTATAGCAATACATATATTTTGATCATTAGATAATAAAATCTCGGTTAATCTTTCAGAGAGTTTTTTATTTGCTTTTTGGAAACCTATGCTTCCATTATTTATCAATATAAATTCACCATCTCCAAAGCGTGATATACTTGCATTATTTTGAATTATATAATTAATTGTTTCTTCATTGGATAAAATTTTGGGTATAAATAAATTATCTAATTCGTCTTTTATTTCGTATTTTATAAAGTCTAGAGCGTATTTTGTGTATAAGGTGTCTTTATATATTTCTTTAATGTTATATCTCATTAAATATCTTAAATTATTAATAAAATTAAATAACGCTTTCATTTACTATGTAATCTTTCTAAAATATGAATAAAAACTCTTTTTAGAACGTATTTTACTATGTAAAAATACTAAAGTCAATAAAATTTCTATTTTTCTATCATTATTATCAAAAATAAAATATACTATTCTTAGAAGTATGAATAATATAAAAGAATTATTAGGATTAAGAATTAAAGAATTAAGAAAGCAAAAAGGTATTACTCAAGAAAAATTAGCAGAAATGATAAATATTGATCAGAGAAATTTGAGTAATATAGAATGTGGAGTTACTTTTCCTTCAAAATCTTTAGGAGAAATAACCAAGGCTCTTAATATTTCATTAACGGATTTATTTGATTTTGAACATGTAATTTTAACATCTAATGAAATGAAATATTTTATACAGAAATCATTGGATGATCTTTCTGATTATGACATAAAAGTTATATATAGATTGATAAAATCAATGATATAAATGAGGTAAATACAATTACTATGCTGTATTTATTCTCTATTAGCCTGTTTTGTAAGTCGGCATAAAGAAAATACTTCAGGTCTATTTTTATAGAGTACAAAGAAAAAAGTGGGCTTGAAACCCACTTTTTAAAATATTTACCCTGGATGCGATTCGAACGCATGACCTACCGCTTAGAAGTTGTATAACACAGTATTCTCGCTATTTTTCAGAATTTATCAGGATTTATCTCTGTTTGTTGCGGTGCGTGAATTTGCAGTAATTTTTATTCTCATATTTTATCAGATTTGATTTTGAGTTATCAAAATTTTTGCAACCTTTTTGCAACTCTGATGTGATTAAGGAAAGGTTGAAAATTAAAGAATTGTGATTTTGCATAAGGGCGAGGGAGGGGTAAATCCCTTATTTAGCCTCCTTTAATCGGAGCCATAGAAAAATTCTGTATTTTTGACAAATTCCGTTGTACTAGATACAAGATTGAAATACTGTAACAAATTATTTAGACTTGTTTCAATTCCAATTGCTAAATTGAAATAAAGGTGTTATAATAAACTTGTTATTTCAATTGCGGAGTTGCCATG
>CALVAL010000054.1 GCA_944325535.1 Candidatus Gastranaerophilales bacterium | reverse complement strand
TTTTTAAGATATTCTTCGCTGAATTTATCTATTTCGGTTTGATCAAGCTCATCTTTTAGCCCTATTATATTTTTTGTAGCAGCTTTTTTTAAAGCATCCCAAAGATTTTTTAATTCATTTTCGCCATTCTTATTACTCTCTTCAATAATTCCATTACCATCTTGATCGAAAATGCTGAATACTTGATTAAACTTTCCTTGAGTTTTTTCTGTATTATTCAACTCTGCAAGCTTATTCTTTAAGTCTGTATAATTAATTGACTTGTTATTAAACTTTAAAAACTCATTTTCGCTCATCCGCTTTTCCTTTCATCTGTAAGTTAATTAAACCTACATTCTCTTTTACGGCTTTTTTATGCGAAAACTTTAGAGTTTGTTAAGAAATTGTTACAAAAGTATACACGAATAAGGATAAAATAAAAAAGCAATTTAATTATATAAATCTTTTATAATTCTCGTCTACCTTCAATAGCTCGAGCAAGTGTTACTTCATCAGCATATTCTAAATCAGCACCGACTGGTAGACCAAATGCTATTCTAGAAATTTTAATTCCAAACGGTTTTATCAATTTTGTAAGATATAAGCTTGTTGCTTCGCCTTCTACTGATGGGGAAAGCGCTAAAATAACCTCTTGTACATTCTCATCCGTCAGCCTTGTTAATAGTTCTTTTATCCTTATATCCTCTGCGCCGATTCCATCCATAGGAGAAATTAAACCTTGTAGCACATGATATAAGCCTCTGTATTCATTAGTTTTTTCTATTGCTATTAGATCCTTCGTTTCTGCAACAACACATATCACGGAACGATTTCTTGAGGTTGAAGAACAAATTTCACAAGGACTTTGAGTTGAAATATTAAAACATATTTCACAAGTCTTAGAATTCTTTTTTGCATCCAATATAGCAGAAGCAAATTTTTCAACCTCACTAAGAGGCATTTTGAGAATTTGAAAAGCCATCCGTTGTGCCGATTTTGGACCAACGGATGGAAATTTTTGAAATTGTTCTATTAATGTTGCTATACTTTTTGGATAAATCATAATAAATATATTCTGAACTTAGAATAATCCAGGAATACTAATTCCTCCAGTTACAGCCTTCATTTTTTCTTCCATAACTTTAATAGCTTTTCCTGATGTTTGATTAATAGCAGTTGTAATGATATCTTCTAACATTTCAATTGTATCTTCTGACACAGAAGAAGGGTTTTCAGGATTAATAGCTTCTGCTGAAAGTTTTATTGATTTAAACAAACCTTTTCCATCACAAATAACTTTTACAGAACCATTTCCAGCTTCACCTGTAATATCCATTTTATTAAGCTCATCTTGAGTTTCTTTCAACTTTTTTTGAATATTTTGAGCTTGTTTCATCATATTCATCATGTTCATCATAATAAATGTTCCTCCTTACCATTAGTCTGTTATATTGAATTTTCTATCTTTGACATTAAATCATCATCAATATCAAAATTTGCATAAACATTTTGAACATCATCATGTTCTTCCAGTCTGCCTAGTAATCTCATAATATTAATTGCAGTTTTTTCATCTGTTACTTCAATTGTATTTTGAGGAATTCTTGTGAATTCAGCCGTTGTAGATTTAAAACCTTCTTTTTCTAAACCTTCTGTTATAGTTTGAAGATTTGCAACTGATGTATAGACTTTATATTCTTCATCTTCTTCTACAATATCCTCTGCATCTAAATTAATCGCTGCTTCAAATAATGCTTCGAAATCAATACCTTCTTTTTCAAATGTTATGCAGCCTTTTTTATCAAACATCCAGCCAACACAACCTGTCTCACCTAAATTTCCATTAAATTTAGAAAAATAACTTCTAATATCACCAGCAGTCCTGTTTTTATTATCAGTCATTGCTTCTATAACAACGGCAACACCACCAGCTGCATATCCTTCATAAATCATTTCATCATAGTTTTCTTGAGAGCCAGATCCGGAACCTTTTTCAATAGCTCTTTTTATATTATCGTTTGGAAGTCCAGCAGCCTTTGCTTTTTCAATTGCAGTTCTTAATCTAAAGTTTCCTGCAGGATCAGGACCACCTAACTTAGATGCGACTATAATTTCTCTTGAGAATTTTTGAAATTCCGCAGCTCTAAGAGAGTCTGTTTTAGCTTTTTTATGTTTAATTGTTGACCATTTTGAGTGTCCGCTCATTTGATATCCCCTTTTTGTCTATAAAATCTGCCTTACAATGATACTAAAAACTACTTGATATATCAAGTAGTTTATTTAGATTTAAACATATTTTATTCGATACTAGGGACGAATTAGAAACTTAATAGCATTTCCTGCTATATGTTGTTCCATTGCATATTCTACTTTTTCAAGCGGAAGCTCTGCAGTAATTAGCTTTTCTACTTCAACTTCTCCGGTTGCTATTAAATCAAGCGCTTGTCTAAAGTATTTTGGAGTATGGTGAAACACACTCATCAATCGAATATCGCCATAATGCATTTTTGTAGTATCGATACTTACTTTTGAGCCTGATTTACAACCACCAAAGAAATGTACTGTACCACCAGGTCTAACGCAAGAAAAAACTAATTCCCAAATTTCTGGCATTCCTACACATTCTATTGCAACATCTAATCCTCGTTTTTCATCGGAAAAATCTTTAAAAATAATCTCCGGATTAGAATATTTTTTTAAATCAACTATTTCATCTGCTTGTGCAAATTCTTCTGCTAATTTTAATTTCAAAGGATTCCTTCCTGCGACAATAACTTTAGCACCTTTTAGTTTACACAATCTTGCAAACATTAAACCTATTGGACCAATACCAATTACACCTACTGTTTGCCCAGGCTTTATACCTGTTCTTTCTACACCGTGTACTACATTTGCTAGAGGTTCTGCAAATGCGGCTTTTTCAAATGGCAGACTAGGAGGTAACAATAGAGTGTTTTTCTTTACTATTCTTTCTGGCACAACTATATATTCAGCATAAGCACCATTTAAAAGATCTAAATTTTCACAAAGATTATACTCTCCTCGTTTGCAATAAAAACATTCTCCACAAGGAGCAGAATTTGCACAAACTACTCTATCACCAACTTTTACGTTTTTCACATCATCTGAAACTTTTTCTACTATTCCAGAAAATTCGTGCCCAAACCCAGAAGGAATATTCTTTATTAAAACAGGATGTCCTCTACGATAGGTTTTAACATCAGTGCCGCAAGTAAGTGCAGCTTTTATTTTTACAAGTATCTCACCTTTTTCTAAAGGTTTAATCATTATATCTTCATATTTTATATTTTGAGGCCCGTAAAATAATACCGCTTTCATTTCTATTTAATCACCTGTAAAATAGTTGCAGTTATATCATCTCCGCCATAAATTACTGCTGATTTAGGTAGAACCATTGTATATCCCATTTCAGTTGCTTTTTTACCAATTTGAGCTGTAATATTTGCATCTATTGCTTTAAGTTTATTTGCATAATCTTTTGCATTAGCCTCTCTTTTTGCAACTAATTGTTTTTCATACTGAGCAGCTACTGATTTTTTCTTATTTGCATCTGTTTGCTTATTAACCTCTGCTTGAGCTTTTTTAATAAAATTAGTTAGTTCTTTATTTTTAGCTTCTTGAGCGGCTTTAAGAGTTTTTACCTGAGAAGAAGATGCTACAACTTTTTGAATATCAACAACTGCAATTTTTTGCGGCTGTGGTGCTGCAAAAACTCCTGCTGCAGCAATTATAGTTGTAATAATAGACAATGTCATAATTCTCTTTAAGTTCATAGTAATTACCTCTTTCTCATAACTAAAATTATAGTAGCTAAAATTATTATACAAATAGATACAAATATTGCAACAGAAAATCCAAATACATATCTTACGCAATCTAGTCTTAGGCTTTCTACTGCAATACGTATTAAAGAATAAAGTATTAAATAAACTAAAGCCAAATTACCGTCCTTTTTAATAAAACCTTTTTTAGCAATATAAAAAAGAACCACAAATAGTGCTAAATCTAAAATACTTTCATATAAAAAAGTCGGATGAAAAAATTGATAATCTTGGTATGGAATTGGTCTATATTGAGGAGCGATATATAACTTCCAAGGCAAATTACAAGGCGCGCCAAAAGCTTCTGAATTAAAGAAATTTCCCCAACGACCTATCGCCTGAGCAAGAGAAAGTCCAATACAAGAAACATCTGCAAGTTTAAAAAAATCAACTTTATGTCTGCAAGAAAAAATCCAAAGACCAACCAGACCTCCAATTATAGCTCCATGAATAGAAATTCCGCCATGGCGTATTGCTAAAATTTCAGTAGGAAATCTTAAGTAAAAATCATAATTTAAAGCACAATAATATAGACGCGCCCCCACTATTCCAAAAATAATCAAATAAGGCGCTAAATCTATCATTATTTCTTTTTTTAGATTAAAAAACTTTGATGCAATATAATCAGAGACCAAAATACCTATAGCAATAGCTAACGCCATTATTACACCATAGTAATAGATCTTTACGCCAAAAATTGTACATAAAATTTGAGAAGGTGATGTAAACATTATTCTTTTTCTACATTCAAACTAGTATCGTTTATAAAAGCTTCTAATTCAGAAATTAATGTTTCAATAGTTTCTTTATCTTCTGCTTTTGGAGTCATTTCCAAATATTTCTTTAAATTATCAACACTTGAGCGTTTCAAATCTATAGCTTTGTTTTTATCTTCATCTGAAACAGTTATTTTTTTATCATTATCTTTATTTAAACCAGAAACATCTTCACTATCATCTTCTTCAGAAGGTTCCATCAATTCATCCGCTAAATCAGATTGTGCAAGTCCCAATGAATAGTAAAAATCAGCATAATCAGGTTTTATTTTTATTCCACCTTCCAATGCTTCTATAGCCTTATCATATTTTTTTGCATTAATTGCAGCGATACCCAAATTGTAATATGTTTCATACATGGTGGCATCTAAGTCTAAACTTGCCTGCAATCTATCCATCGCAGATTCATAGTCGCCTTTTTCCATATATTCTGCAGCTTTATTATTAAGTTCTTGTACTGCTATATTATTAATACACGCCGTAGAAACAACTGCAATAAATAAAATTGATGCAATCATCAACGCTTTTTTCATATCAACTATACCCTCAATTCATATTCTCAACGGTATTCTAATACATAAAAAAGAAATAATCAAGTAATAAAAAAAGGGTGTGGAGAATACTATTAACATTTATTGAACTAGTCACTTATAAACATAATCACAACATTCAATTTCCTAAAACTAAACTATTTATTAACCTACAATTAGTTTACAAAACTAAAAACATCGTAAATTTTTGTAAGAAAATTTCAATAGTACTCAAGCCCCCAAAATTTTACAAATAATATGTTTTATTCACTTTTAATTAATTCTTTAATGGTTCTCTTTTTGTAAAAATTTGTAACAATTTAAAAAATTTTACTAAAGTTTTCAAAAAAAAAGCCGTAAAAAAATATGTAAACATCAAAGGAGTAATATGGACATTAATAGTTTTAATACATATTCTATGCTATCAATATCAGAAGCAAAAAATAATAAAGATTTCGAAAATGTTTTAAGCAAAATCGAAAATTTAAAAAATTTTACAACTATATCTTCTGCAAAAGAATATCTAAAAACCACTTGGAACATAGAAGGAAATACTAAATCTTTTTTTATTTCTAATGATTGCTTTATAAATATTAAAGAATCTGAGAATTTATATGTTATTCATTTCAACTGTAAAAAAGATAACATAATGTATTATTTTAATAAGTAATATAGGAGATATTTGATGTTAGATAAATTTTATGAAAATAAGGACAAATTTATAAATCTATTCAACCATCCATCTATTAATAATACTATGGGTAAAAAAGAAGTGACACTAATTGACTCACCAGTCTATCAAGTTCAGGATCTCGAAGCTCTAAATGAGCGCATAGGCAAAGGCGATAAAAGCGCCTTAAAAGAACTTGAACAAAAGGGAATTCCATATGCAATAAAAGAAGACGATAACGGCTTCACAGTTAATTACAGCTATAACGGTAACAATTATACGATAGTATATATATCACCGAATAGTCAAAATAATGAAATACAAAATCCTGAAATCCCACAGGAAGAAACTCTAGATACAGTCGAAGAACAACCTGAAAAAAATGATGTAAGTTCTGAAATTTTACCTAACCTTGAAAATTCTGATATTAATGTAGATGCAAATGCTGCAGACTTTTATAACTCTAATAAGATTTCAGAAAATGAGCTAAAAACGTCATTAGGCACCAAAAGTTTTGTTGATTATGGTAGGTGGGATAGCTTATTTCAAGAACTAGAAAAAATAAAACCTCAACTTCTTGATTATATAAAAATGAAAGTTGAAGCAAAAGGGCTTACCTTTGATAAAGAAAAAGCAGAAAAATATATTGAAGTTTTTATGACCCGTGCCGCAGAACTCATTCCTATTGAAGGTCAAGACGTCAAAATTAACTTTAACGAGGTAAGACTTCCTAAAGAGCCGACAATTGGAGACATTATAAATTACATAAAAGAAAGAATCGATAAAGAAGTTGATCTGACAAACAAAGATAGCATATTGGAATTATTTAATAAAAACAATCTTTATCACGCTTTTTCAGAAGAAGAAATCAATAATTTTACTGATTTAGACAAATATTTATTATACACTGCAGATTATTTTCTTACAGACGAAGAAAAAGAAATGAAATTTGTAATGAAATTAATGGCAAATGAATCTTCTTATAGCGTAAGCAGTAAAGATCAATTACTAGATTATATAAATACATATGCGAAACATGTAAAAAAAGTCTTAATTGCACAATATGAAAATCTTACAGAAATGCAAATTGACGAAATAATAAAAAAAGCTGTTAATCTAATTAATAATTCTGTTAAACCATCAGAAGAAGGTTTTTACTGCGTATATGATTCTTTAACAATGTTAGAACATCTGTGCATAGCAGCTGCAGAGAAGGATATTAAATAATTTAAAAATAATACTATTTATACAAAAGGCTATAGCACTAAACTATAGCCTTTTTAAGATATTTACATTATCTCTTTTTTTGTTATGCTTAAATTAAATAAAAGGGGAATTGAATCTATGAAAGATATGTTGGATAAAATTATTCAGATTGAGAAAAAATATGTAGAATTAGGTGAAACTCTATCAGATCCTAATGTAATAGCAGATTATAATAAATTTAGAGATTTATCTAAGCAAAGAAAGTCAATGGAAGAGACTGTTGAATTATATTATGCTTGGAAAAAAGCTGTCGACGCTATAGAGGAAGCAAAACAACTCATCCACGAAGAAAAGGATGAAGAAATGAGACAATTTCTAAAAGCTGAAATAGAAGCAAATGAAGCAAAGCTTCCTGAATATGAAGAAAGGATGAAAATACTTCTTCTTCCTCGAGATCCTATGGATGATAAAGATATTATGCTAGAAATCCGTGGTGGAGCTGGTGGAGATGAAGCAAACATTTTTGCCGGAGACTTAATGAGAATGTATATGAGATACGCTGATAAAATGGGATGGCAGACTCAAATATTAAGTAAAACAGAATGTGAAGCAGGCGGTGTCTCTGAAGTTATTATTTCAATGAAAGGTGATAGCATCTATTCAAGGTTAAAATATGAGTCAGGAGTTCACCGTGTACAAAGAGTTCCTGCTACAGAATCTCAAGGAAGAGTTCATACCTCAACGGCAACTGTTGCAGTAATGCCTGAAGTAGACGATGTTGAAGTAGAACTTAATATGAATGATATTGAAATTACTACAGCAAGATCTGGTGGAGCAGGCGGTCAAAACGTAAACAAGGTAGAAACTGCTGCTCGTGTATTCCACAAACCAACTGGCATTATGATTTTCTGCACAGAAGAGCGTTCGCAATTACAAAACAAAGAAAGGGCTCTTCAAATTTTGAAAGCAAAATTGTATGATATGGAAGTTCAAAAGCAAATGCAAGAAATAACCGATTTAAGACGTTCTCAAGTTGGTACAGGTGATCGTTCTGAGCGCATCAGAACTTATAACTTCCCACAAGGAAGACTTACTGATCACAGAATAGGACAAAACTTAAATGTTTGGACTGTAATAGATGGTGATTTAGATGAATTAATAGACTTGCTTGTTGAGTATGACCAAAAATTAAAATTGGAAAAACTTGCACAAGTATAAAAAGGTAAAATATGCTTCGTAAATGTGTAGGTTGCAATGAATTAAAAGAAAGAAAAAATTTAATAAAAATTACGAAAAATTCTAAAGACGGAAAAGTAGTAATAAACCCAAATTCTAAAATATTTGGCAGATCTGCATATCTTTGTTATAATCAAAGTTGTATTGAAGCAGCGTTAAAAAAAAATAAATTAAACAGAGCATTGAAAACCTCTGAGGACTTGAAAGGAATTTTAGATGGACAGTATAAGAGTTAGTGAATTAGCAAAAGAACTAGGGATGACAAGCAAAGAAGTTATCGAAAAATTTGCAGAAATATCGATAATAGTAAAATCTCATTCAAATACTGTCAATCCGACTCAAATAAGAAAATTAAAAGAATTTTTGGGAGTTCTTCCTAAAAAATCTACAGCAAAACCTAAAGCTTTTGTTGTAAAAAAAGCAAAACCTGCTGAAGAAAAAGAAGTTTCTCAAGTCGAAACAAAAAAGGAAAAAGCTGCTGTTCCTAAAATAGAAAGAGTCCCAAAAGTAGAAAAAGTAAAAACAGAGGTTGTTACTGAAACAAAAAAAGAGCCTGAAATAAAAAAAGCTCCAGAAAAAATCGTAAGGGTAGAAAGAACAAAAATAGAGTATCCTAAAAATCAATCAAGAATTGAAATAGTTAGAAAGGCTCCTCCTAAACCTGGAAAAAGTTCAGAGGAAAAATCAGAGAAGTCATCAGCTTCAAATGAAAAAAAATCTTTCAATAAACCAGGACAAGAGAAAAAACTCGTAGAAAGAAGAATTATTCCTCAAGAAATCTATGAAGGAAAAAGTGGAGCTTCTAAGAAAAAATCTGACCAAAGAAAAAAAGACAAAGATTTTAATTCAAAAAAAGAAGATCAAGAAATGATTTCTTTGGAAAAAGCAGCTGCGCAAAAGCATAAGAAAAAATCACATAAAGAAGAAGCACAAGCAGAAGTTAAACAAATTGTCGTAAATTCAGCTATGACAATAAGTGAATTAGCTGATAAAATACATAAGACTCCTGCAGAAATCGTTAAATTTCTTATGTTTCAAGGTATTATGGCAACTGTAAATCAACTTATTGATGTTGATACAATAAAAAAAGTTTGTGCAGAATACGAACTTGAAGTCTTAGAAGAAGATATAGATGCTTTCATCGAAGAAGAAATGGAAAAAGAAGAAAAGCAAAAGGCTTTAAGTGAAGTAGACAAAAAGCTTTTGAAAAAGCGTGCTCCTGTAGTTAGTATTATGGGTCACGTTGACCACGGTAAAACTACTCTATTAGATAGTATAAGAGCTTCAAAACACAAAATTGTTGCAACAGAGGTAGGTGGTATTACTCAATCAATAGGTGCATATACAGTATACTTGGATAACAAAAACGAAAAGAAAATTGTATTTGTAGATACTCCAGGTCACGAAGCATTTACTGAAATGCGTGCAAGAGGTGCTAAGGCTACAGATATCGCAATTTTAGTTGTTGCAGCTGATGATGGTATAATGCCTCAAACAATTGAAGCAATAAACCACGCAAAAGCAGCAGAAGTTCCTATTATTGTAGCTGTAAACAAATGTGATAAGCCTGGTGCAAATCCTGATAAAGTATTGCAACAGTTAACAGAGCATGGACTTGTTCCAGAAGCTTGGGGCGGTGATACAATTACAGTTAATGTATCAGCTCTTCAAGGTACTGGTATTGATGAGTTACTTGAATATATCCTTTTAGTTGCAGAAATTCAAGATTTAAAAGCTAATCCTAAGGCTGAAGCTTCTGGTGTTGTTATAGAAGCTAACTTAGATAAAGGTAAAGGTCCTGTAGCAACACTACTTGTGCAAAATGGAACTTTAAGAACCGGTAATTGTATTGTAGTTGGTACAGCTTGTGGTAGAGTAAGAGCATTGTTATCAGACTCCGGTGAAAGAATTCAAAAAGCAGAACCTTCTACTCCTGTTGAAATTCTTGGTCTAACAGAAGTTCCTAACGCTGGCGATTATTTCGAAGTAGTTAAGAATGAAAAAGAAATGAAAGCAATTGTAGAAAAGCGTAAAGAAAAAGAACGTAATAAGAGATTAGATGCTATGCTTCCTGCACATATGAGAAGAGAATCTGCTGCTGAAGATGGCACTACTCAATTGAATTTGATTATTAAAGCAAATACCCATGGTTCTGCGGAAGCTGTAGCTCAAGCAATTGCTCAATTCGAATCAAAAGAAATTGATACAAAAATTATTCACGTTGGTGTTGGTGATATTTCCGAAGCTGATGTTATGTTAGCTTCTGCATCAAATGCGTTAATTTTAGGATTTACTGTAAAAGAAGATTCAAACGCACTCGCTGCAGCTGAAAGAGAAGGTGTTACTATTAAGAAATATGATATCATATATCAAATCTTAGAAGATATTGAAAAAACTATGGTATCATTACTTTCTCCTGAAATAAAAGAGGTAGCAACTGGTGAAGTTGAAATAAGACAAATATTTACAATTGGTAAAACTCAGAAAATTGCGGGTTGCTATGTTACAGAAGGTAAAATCAATAGAAACGATACAGCAACTATTTATAGAGCAGGAAAAGAAATATTTAAAGGTTCTGTAGATCAGCTTAAGAGATTCAAAGATGATGTAAAAGAAGTAGCACAAGGATTTGAATGCGGTCTTTCTTTTGTTAAATTTAATGATATTGAAGTCGGTGATATTGTTAAATTTACGACTAAACAAGAAATTGAACGTTCTGAGCTTTAATAGGTTATATTTATAAGTATGGAAATTTTTAGAAACAAAAATGTGCTAATGCTTTTCACTGTAGCTGTGTATATTTTGTCTTTAGTATGCGTATTTTATAATTTCCAACTAACTTTAGTTGTTATAATAACAATATTTGCCATATTAACAATCTTGAAAAAGATTTTCCCACTAAAGTATATTTTTATTTGGACTATAATCTTTTATTTTGGAATCTTCAATACATCTTTTAGATTAAAAGATACTGATGATTTATTGAATATAGCTCCAAGAAATTCTATTATTTATGGTCAAATTTTATCTATCCCACAGACTAAAGAAAATAAACAAAAATTCTTCTTTAAGGTAAACAAAATAGAATATGACTCGAAAGTAAAAGAATTTGATAATGAAAAAACTTTTGTTACTTTGACTAATTGCAAAAAGAGCTTAAAAATTTATGATTATTATAAAATCAAAGGCTATCTTGCAATCCCTTTCAAGGCTGGCAATCCTTCTCAATTTGATTATGGAAATTATTTGAGAAATTTTGATACTTATTCTGTTTTTTATGCCAAAAATTGTGATTGTATAGAAAATCTCAATAACAAAAAATCTGCTTCAGCAAATATTTTACAAAAAATTAATGATTATCGAGAAATAATTATCAAAAAGCACTCAAAATATATAAAAAGTCCAAATTTAGAATTACTAGGAGGTATCGTATTTGGTGATGATGCAATAACTACTCCTGATGATATAAAACAATCTTTTGCAAATTCAGGATTATTGCATATTTTAGCTGCATCTGGAATGAATGTAGCATTTATATTTTCATTCTTTTACTTCTTTTTATCATTATTTAAAATAAATTATCGGGCAAATATTACTTTCTGTATTTTTATGGTGCTTATATACTCTCTAATGACAGGATTAGGAGCGTCTGTTGTTAGAGCGACTCTTATGCTCGTTCTAGTTTTAATAGGGAAATTAATAGATAGAGATACTCATAGTCTCGCTCTTTTAGCTTTTGTAGCTTTTCTTATGCTTATTTATAACCCTATGTATTTGAATGATGTTGGCTTTCAACTATCATTTGTTGTAACTTTTGGTCTATTACTTACTGCTCCCTATTTTTTGAAATCAAAAAATAAAATAATAAATTGGTTGATAGGTACAATAACAGTCCCTATTGTAGCTCAATTATGGGTTATGCCATTACAAATTTTCTATTTTAGTAATATAAGTTTCTATTCTGTATTTGCAAATGTGCTTACGGTTCCAATATTATCAATCGTTAGTTTTGCAGGTTTTATTAGTTCATTAACTGGATTAATTATTCCTGAAATGCTATTCCAAGCCTTTGACTTTATACTTGAACCATTATTGGGCTTAATAATTAACATTTCAGATTTTTGGGGTAATCTTCCTCATTCTACAGCACAAACTTCCCATCCGAGTATTTTACAATTGATTTTGTACTATTCAATTATTATATCCATAACACTCTTATTTAATTCCGAAATAAGAGAAAAATATTTAAAACAAATTTTGGGATTATTATTATTTTTATTCTTCTCCATCTTACTCACGTTAATATATATTCCAAATAAAAATCTAGAAATTACAGCTTTTGATGTCGGAAATGCAGATTCATTTCTTATCAAAACACCTTCATCTGAATATATTTTAATTGATTCCGGAAAATCTGGATATAAAGGAGGAAAGTCACAAGCAGAAATTATATTACTCAAATTTTTTAAAGATAACTCTATCAAGAAATTGAACTCTTTTATAATCACTCATTTTGATAACGACCATTCAGGTGGTGCTAGTGATATTATAAAAAATTTAAAAGTAGAAAAAGTCTTTGTAAACTCCTTAAATAACAAATCTCTTCAAGCTCAATTATTATATAATTCTTGCAAATCCTCAAATACAAAGCTTATTGAAACTAAAAATAATAATATTATCTATAATAATCAAGGACTAAAAATTACTAATTTTATTAATCCTTATATTAAAGAAAATGACGATAATGAAGCTTCAATCATATCCTTATTAGAATATAACAATTTCAAAATTTTATTCATGGGAGATGCAGGAGTTAAAACTTTTGATAGCCTAAAAAGAAACTTACCTCAAAACATTACAGTCCTTAAAGTCGGTCATCATGGAGCACTAGGCTCTATTAATAAAAATATGATTACTCATCTTAACCCTCAAATATCCTTGATATCTGTTGGCGAGAATAAATTTGGTCATCCTTCTATTTATACCCTTGAAATGTTAAAGAATACTAAAATTTTAAGAACTGATACAAATAATTCAATAAAAATAATTGTTAATAGTAACGGCTATAAAATTCTTACTTATGATATTTTAGAACGTAAATATAAATAAAAAAAGTCCCGAAAAGGGACTGAAAATTTTTGTAAGATGTAAGATGTAAGTAAGATTATATAAGAGATTTAAAATTAAGCGATAAAATTATTACCAAATCTGTTAGATCCGTAGAAAAATGATTCTCTCATTACTTGTTGAAGATTTCTTTTTCTAACTACTTTGTTTCCAATTTTAGTATTTGCAAT
>CALVAL010000053.1 GCA_944325535.1 Candidatus Gastranaerophilales bacterium | reverse complement strand
CAGCTTTCAAATTCCATAAACGAGTAGATGTCATAGAAAAAGCTATTGCAAAAAGTAAAGAAAATATCAAAAACATCCAAATATTTAAAAGCAAATTCCCTTTATCCGAACTTGCAGACTTAGCAAAAACAAATCTCCAAGACAAGCAGACTCAAACTGATTTAATTAATGCGACAAGAAGAGGATTTTTTAGCAAATGGTATATAAAACTAACAGCACCGTTCAGCAAAAATCCAAACAAAAAATTTACTCAAATAGAGTTTGGTGCAAAACCGCTAAAAAGAATTCTATTCAATAATAAAGAGATGATTAAAGAAAAAGAGCTAAATGGAATCATAAAAGAAATCGAACAATATAATATTTTTTATCCTAAAATGATCCAAGCTATGCCAAGTAACATTGAGGCTCTTGCAGGGTTAATGGGCGGAAATAAGTCCTTAGAAGAAATTCTTAAGAAGCAATTCAAAAAATCTGATAATCCAAATTGGTTTTTAAGAAAATTAGAAGATTTTACTAATAGTCGTTCTGAATATATTATGAAAAACGGCATTGGAACACTAAATACTTTCTTAAATAATTATAAAAGTAACTGCCCATCTTCAAGAACGATAAAAGAAGCTCAAGAATATGTTTCTAAGACATTTGGGTCTCAATATAAAATCCTAGGAGAAAAACCTTTAGGAGTCGGAACAATCGCTGAAAGCTATCTTGCTAAGGATAATAAAACAGGCGAAGAAGTTGTAATAAAAATGATAAAAAAATGGGTAAATAAAGATAAATTAAATGCTGACCATGAAAAAATGTTAAAATCTCTAGAACGAGTAAAAGATAAAATTAAACCTGATGAATATGATTACCAAAGAAAATTATTAGATGAGCTATATAATGCTTGGATAAAAGAAATTGATTTAGGACTAGAGGCTGATGCTGCTAAAACATTAGGCAAATATGCATTAAATTATAATACCGTTGCACCCAAAATAGTTAAAAATAACATTTTTGTTATGGAAAAAGCTAATGGAGTTCAATTTGACAAATTTGCAGAATATTTAGAAAAAAATAATATCAAATTATCACAAAATGAAGCTGCTGATTTACTTAGAAAATATTTCCAAGTATTTATCGAACAATTATTAGCAGTGCCTAAACAAGGTCAAAAAGTAATGCATGCAGATCCCCATGCCGGTAATATTTTCATCAACATAAATAATAAAGCAAAACCATTTACATTTATTGATACTGGTAACGTTATGAGATTTACCCCAGAAGAAGCTATTCAAAATGTTACATCACATTTAGATTATTTGATCGGAAATTCTAAATCAATCGCAAAACGCTTATTAAAAGGTGCAACTCTTCCTAGTAATATGAGTGAAGAAAAAGCTGTTGAACTATTATCAAAGCACTTAGATGAAACATTTTTCTCAGGTAAATATAAAATAAGGACTTCTGATCCGTTCTCTGCTATTAATAACGAGAGCATGGAATTTATGAAAAAGAACAAAGTCATTTTAAACTTCAATAACACCAACTTATTAAAAGCTGAAATGACATATTTAACAAACTTAGCAAGTCTTTCAAAAATTGCAAAAAATATTGATATGAACACAACCATAGACGACAAACAAATGGAAGAAGGCATGAAACTTATGGGAAAACAAATTTTAGAGTCCATCCAAAACGGAGTTTTAAATAACAAAAAATGTGCCCTAAAAGAAGTCTATACTCGATATAAATATCTAAAAGATAATCCTGAACAATTTTTCACTACATTATATACTTATGTAGCTCCTAAGAATCCATAAGAGTAATAATTATAATCAATTACCCCTTTCACCATTTACCCATCTACAGAAGATAAAAGCATATTAATTTCTGAGATTAAATCTTCATTTTTTGTCTTAACTGCATTTACAAGAGCTTTTTTAAGTAAAGATTTAGCTTTATTAGGACTGTTAAATTCTATCATTAATTGAGCTGCTGATTTGTAATTTTGAGCAATTTCTTCTATTGAATTTGATTTCTCATAATTCTTTACAGCTTCTGCATAGTATTTCAAAGCTTTATCGCCTTTTTTGAACTGAACACAAGCATCAGCTGTATTTGAAAGAACATAGCCTTTCATTGAACTATCAGTCGTCTGTTCTACCAACTTGCGAGCTACATCATAGTATTCAAAAGCATTTTCATCATACTTATCCGCAAAAATATTTGCAACTCTTGTTAAAGAATCAGACTGTCCGATTAAATCATCGGATTTCCCCGCATAAGAAATTGATGTCAAATAATGGTTCAATGCAGGCTCTACTTCATTCACATCATCATAAATTTGAGCCATAGAAAAATGTGCTCTGGATTTTACATTTACATCGGTCGTATATTGTAATGATTTATTATAACTATTTAATGCTTGTACAAAATGATCGTTATCATCATAAATTTTTCCGATTTCAAGACAAATTCTTGATTGAGTTTCATTATCTTTTAAAGCTTCTGCTCTTATGAAAGCTTCTTTAAACATCTGCATAGCTTTTTGCGGATTATTAGAAAAAGCCTGTTTTTTAGCCTCTACAAATAATGATTTCAACTTAGTATCTTGAGGAATAATTGTGATATTAGGTTTTTTAGAAATAACCTGTTTTGCTTGAGCAAACTCTTCTTCCAAGCTCGGCTCTTCAGGCTCAATTTCAAGTACTTCAGCTTCTGCTTGAGCTGGAACAACAACCTCTTCGGGAACTTCTGCTTGAGGCTCAACCTTAGGCTCTTCTACTTTTTCCTCTTGTTGAGCGGGCTGTTTATTTTCTTGGTCAGGGAATTTAACTAAGAAATTCGGATTAATTTCAGCCTCATCATAGCTGTAATTAATCTTTTGTAAGAATAATGCATCAAGCCAGTTTTGAACAACTTTAGAATCTTTGTGTAATGTCTCGGAAATATATTTATCTAATAATGATGCAGCTATTTTCAAATTACTTTGAATCAAATTCACTTGAGGCTGAGGAGCTCTTACTTGTTCCTCTACAATTCTCAAATAGTGCTCAACTTGTTCAACTATTTCAGGCGGAGTCGCAATCGCTTTTATTGTGTTTCTAAAATCTTTTATAATCTGAGCAATATTGACCTTATTACTTCTTTGAGGTCTAGCACTCTGCGGAGCAGCAGGAGCTTGTGCAGGCTGATTTAATGGTTGATATCCTGCTTGAGCAGCCTGATATTGCATAGGATTTATCTGATGAGGATTATGTCTTATTGGAGGCGGTGTGTGTACTTGATATGTCTGCTTATGAGGATAAGCATTTGAATAAGCATTATTCGCAGGAGAATAAATCGCTTGACGTTGTGCTACAGGCTGATTTTGCTGTTGAACATCTTCAGCTCTTCCACGTGCAATAGTCTGCTGACGTTGCTGCTGCTGTTCTTGGGCGTTACCATTGTGTCCGTCTTTATCAGCTCCGTCACTTCCTGCGTTATAATTGCCTGTCCCTCTTTGCGGATAAGGGCGTGGGCGCACTGTATTCATCGCATTAAACAATATAGACCGTCCTTCCTTTAATAATATCGACTCTATTATTAAATTTCTTGACTATTTTTAATAAATTTCATCCGTTTGTACGATATTCTTAATAAAAAATTTTTCAAAGTCATGTTTTTCAATAAACAATTTTCAATACATCACCCTCAACTTTTATAAAAATCATGCTACAATGTTGTTATGTTAACTGGTAAAAATATTCTAATCGGAATTACGGGCGGAATCGCAGCATATAAAATTTGCGAGCTTATCCGTATATATAAAAAAGCTAATGCAAATGTTAGAGTTGTATTGACTCCTAATGCATTAAATTTCGTAACAAAATTAACTCTACAGACTCTTTCTAATAGTGAGGTCTATGTTGAGAATTTTGAAATAGATGAATACAAGCCTGAACATATAGCACTTACAGAAGCAGACATTTTTGTAATTGCACCTGCTAGTGCAAATACGATTTCTAAACTAGCAAATGGAATTTGCGATAATTTATTATTATCTACAGCTTGTGCTTTTAATAGACCTATTTTAATTGCACCTGCTATGAATACAAATATGTGGAATAATCCTTTTGTCCAAGAGAATATATCAAAGCTCTCAAATAACGGATACCATATTTTAGAACCTGCAAGCGGATTTCTGGCTTGCGGAACAACAGGAATAGGTCGTATGAGAGAAATTGATGATATTTTTGCGAAAACTGTTGAAATTTTAGGTCAAAAACTTAAAGGCAAAAAAATATTAATTACCGCAGGTGGCACAAAAGAAAAAATTGATCCAGTAAGATATATTTCTAACTCATCATCAGGTAAAATGGGCTTAGCTTTAGCAGATATTGCTTATTCTATGGGCGCTGAAGTTACTCTAATTTCTACATTTAAAGCTGATAAAGGCTATCGAACGATATTAGCTGAAACAGCTCTTGAAATGGAAAAGGCTGTAAAAGAAAATCTGGCAGATCAAGATTGTGTAATTATGACAGCTGCTGTCGCCGATTATAGGGTGAAAGCGCCCGCAGAACAAAAAATCAAAAAAGAAAGCACTGATAATTTGACACTCGAGCTAGTCAAAAATCCTGACATACTAAAAGACATTTCCAAAATGGAGAGAAAATCAATTATTGTAGGATTCTGTGCAGAAAGTGAAAATCTTATTGAAAATGCCAAAATTAAGATTCAAAACAAAGGCTGTGATTACTTAGTTGCAAATGATATTTCAAGAAAAGATATCGGATTTAACAGTAACGAAAATGAAGTCTATATTTTGGATAAGAATTTGAATATTCAACATATTGAAAAAGATTCAAAAATAAATATTGCAAAACAAATTTTGGAGAGAGTATTTGAATAAATACGATATTGTAAAAAAAATAGAAGATTTTGCTCCACTTGAGACTCAAGAAAGTTGGGATTCTTGTGGCTGGGGAATAGATAAAGATGAGATAGATGTGCATAAAATCCTTTTTGCACTTACAATTACTGATGATGTTGTAGCTCAAGCGAGAAAAAATGATTGCGATATGATAATTTCACACCACCCGCTTTTTTATGTCCCATTAGAATATCGAGATATAAATATTTATTCTGCTCATACAAATCTTGATAGAGCAGAAGGCGGAACGACTGATACAATAATCAAAAAACTAGGGTTCAAAAAAAGTAGAAATGAGGATTTTGTAAGAATAGTAGAGCTTATAAATCCAATATCAGCAGAAGAATTAAAAAAGAAACTACAGGTAATTTCCCAAAATTTAAGGTATGTGAATAACTTAGGTAAGAATGAAATAAAATCAATAGGTTTTTGTGCGGGCTCAGGAGCTGAATTCATTGATAAATATGAAGTTGATGCATTTGTTACAGGAGACTTAAAATTTCATACTGCACTTGATTCTAAGCAAATTGTTTTTGATATTGGTCATTTTGAAAGCGAAATTTTTGCACCGGAATTATTAAAAGAAATAACCCAAGTTGGAAATATGGGAGTAATTGCTTATGAAAAGAGTCCTTTTATTTAGCGCTATATTGCTCTCAACATTAAGCGTACTAGCTTATGAGACAATCATAATAAAATTCCCTGACAAAGAATTATGGGTAAAAGGTTATTATAAAAAAGTCGGGACTGAAGCTATTTTACAATATGTTCCTAAAGGCCAAAGCAGTAACAATTGGACAAGAACTATTGTCGTACATTCATATAATGGCTCAACATATCCAATAAATGTTTTTCTAACGAATACAAAAGCAAGAATGCTTAAAATAAATCCGACAGCTAATTACAAAACTCTTTTCCAAAGAGCAGATGATGCAATAGTCGGAAGATGCACAGAAAACTATGGCAAAATCCAAGCTCAATGTGAATTTTTAAGAGTAACAAGAGGGTATGAAGGAATTGTCACAATACACTATATGAACAAAAATAAATCAAATTTTATGGATGAATATTCTAAGTGGTATGACATCATAAAAAAGGCTAAACTTTATAACAGTTATTATCGAGACGAAAGAATGCTTGATAAAGCAGAATATTTTGAGCTATAACAAAAGCACCCAAGGCTTGGGCCTCGGGTACTTTACTTTTAAAGCTCTTCACTATTATGCTTAATATGTTATAGAATATCCTTCGGAAATAACCCTACCAGTACAAGCTAGCCCATGGAATGTTATATTGCCACCAACAGGACAAGCTGTTTCCCAAGTTGGAGTTACAGCTGAATCAAAAACATGAGCATCCATTCCGCCTATAGGATACAAAACACCATTTTCACCTAAATAGAAATAAAAAATATCTCGCCCAACAGTATTTGGAGCAGAAGTTCCATTCACATCTATAAATACAGCTGCAGCTTTATTAGATAAGGCACCACCATGATTTATAATAGTCTGTCTTTGAGCACTTGTAAGATTTTGGTTTCTACAAGGTGCAAAAAATAGTGTTGCTCCATTCTTCAACTCAATTATATGGCTTGTCCCCGTTCCTAGATATGGATCCCTTGCCATTAAAGCCAAAAGCCAAGCACTCTCTGTCTCATTTCTTCCACCTGTAGCATTCAAAGTCGCTGGAGCTGTCGCATTTTCATAATATTTAGTAACATTATCGGAGGCACCTTCAGCTAAATTTTTATAACCATTGGTATGTAAATATCTTGCAATATTTCCTGCAAAAGCTGGTCTATTATTCAAATTAGCCCACGCTTGAGTCTGGAATAATGTATCTGCGTTCTCTTGCATTATCATGGTTGTTAATGCATTTTCTAAATTTGAAACAGTAACAGATAATCTTGCTGCATTCGCTTGATTTCGGCTGCTTGTTACCAATGCAGGAGCAGTTAAAGCAGCTACAACTCCGACAATCCCAAGGGTTATAAGCACTTCTGCTAATGTAAAACCAAATTTCTTCATAAATTATACTCTCCTATTCTTATTCGAAATAAAACCATTATATAAATAGTATAGCTCATTTCTTTACTAGTGTCTAGCCATGAGTTTAATTTTAATATATTTTTGAAAACTCCAAAAAGAAATCCGAAATTACATTAATCAACATTGGTAAAATCCAAATCATAATTGCCGCACCAAATACAGGTTTAAATAAGAAGCTTAACTGAAATACGTTAACTTGCGGAGCGGTTTTAGAAATTACACCTAAAATAATATCTTGGCCTAATGTTGCAAGTAAAATCGGTGAAGCTATTTGCAGTCCCATATAAAGAACATTCGATGTTACTGTAACTAAATAATCTAAGTTAATAATTTTTTCTAAAGGAATTGATACTGCATAAATAGGAAATATTTCAAAACTTCTTACTAAAGCATTTATAAGCCAATAAAATCCGCCCAATTGAATAAAAATAACAATCCCCATCAAAGTTATCATACGACTTAAAATAGACGTCTGACTATTAGATGTAGGATCCATTACCATAGCAGATGAAAGACCCATTTGAGTATTTATCATATCCCCGCCAGCTTCTATTGCAAGAATTAGAAGCTGAGCTATGTATCCAATAATAGCTCCTACAGCAAAATTCAAAATTATCAATAAAAGAGGAGAAATACTTGCTGGAGGCATAGCTGGCTTTAATACAGGAGTTAAGATCACAGTCAAAATAAAGACAAAAGCCAATTTTACAAGCCCTGCAATTTCTTTTCTATTAAAAATCGGAGCAAATCTAATAAAGCCCAGCAGCCTTGCAAAAACAATAAAACCTGCCGAGAACCATCTATCGAATTCAGGAAATAACATGCCCATTTGTGAAATTAATTGGTCCATACTTTTTCTCCTAAACTAATTGGTAAATTTAATGGCGGAAAATCTAATTCATATTCAAAAAACTCAGGAGGAGCATCAATTTTAAGAATATCAAAACCATCCACTTCTGAAATTTGAGTTTCATCCTCACTTACGTTTATTTCAAACATAACTTTATCTTTTTTACCTTTTAAAACACATACTCTGGTTTTTCCAACCTGAAGCGGGTGCACAAAAAGAGTATTTTTTTCATTCATAATTGTAATTAAAGGAAATATATCAACTATTTTATTATTTTCTATACTTATATCAGTTAATTTTTCATCATTAATAATAAGACAATCTTCAAATGCATAAGAAGCTAAGCTTAATAAAAATAAGCTGATTAGAGTTAAAAAACATTTTTTATATTGTCTAAATACATCAAGCATTCTTTTAATTTAACCTATCTTCCTAACATCTTATTAATTTCAACAAAATTTCCTTTGGGCATAGGAGTCCTTGGAGCAGCATCATATTTAATTTTTTGAGATTTATCAATATATGGTACTTTTCCAGGATTTTTCATTAACTCATTCAAATTTGGCTGCGATTTAAATGAATCCTTCATTTCGCCTTCAAAAGGTGTAGTATACTTATAATAATCTGCCGGTAAAACATAGTTATCAGCTTTCGGAACTGCATTAAAAGCTAAAGCCATACCTTCTGTAAATAAATTTGTTAATAACTTTATAAAACCCATACCACCGATTATAATCACCAAAAAAACCGCAAAAATCTTTGGAGCTGCAGCAATAGTTTGCTCTTGTACCTGAGTAACTGCCTGAATAATACCAACAACAAGACCAATTGCAGCAGCAGTAAGTACGCAAGGCATTGATATTGCAAGCATTGTCATAAAACCTTTTGATAAATATTCAGTTAACATTTCCATAATTTTAGTCCTTTTTTTGTTTGATAAACCCAATCTGAGTTGGCTTTGTTCTGTCCATAAGCAAATCTATTGCTTCATAAATTTCCTTTATATCAGATTTGTAATCTTTACAATGTTCAATAAAATAATTTTCAAGTTCGCTTAAGCGTCTTGATAAATCTTTATTTTCTATAGCCCATTCTCGCATTTGAACAAAAGTATTCATAATTTGAATATTAATTTGTATTGCTTTTTCACTATTCAAAACCGAAGATAACATTGCGACTCCTTGTTCTGTAAAAACATAAGGTGGATATTTTCTTATATCCTTTTTTAAGGTCGCAAATTGCGACCTTAAATTTAGCCACTCTTCTTTTGATAGCCTAAACAGAAAATTTGAAGGAAACCGTGAAATATTTCTCTTCACTCTTTCATTTAGTCTTTTTACAGGTACTTCATACAAACTTGCCAAGTCACTATCAAGCATAACTTTATAGCCACGTATTTCATATATTAAATTTTTGACTAAAATGACTTCATTCATCTAACTAATCCTATATTTAGTTATAACTTTGAACCAGACCTTGTACAATCAATGCCCATCCATCAACTGCAATAAATATCAACAGTTTAAACGGAAGTGAAATAATTGTAGGAGATAACATAAACATACCTAATGCAAGCAATATATTTGCTACAACCAAGTCTAGTACAATAAATGGAACAAAAACAACAAATCCAATCTCAAAAGCTGTTTTTAATTCACTCAAAATATATGCCGGAGCAACTTCCCAAATAGTAATTTCTTCTGGTGATTTTGGCGGTGTCTTGTGTTTCAATTCTACAAAAAATGCTAAATCCGTCTCTCGAGTCTGTTTCATCATAAACTCTTTTAAAGGTTTTGAACCCTCATCAATTGCCATAATCAAATTCTGATTTTTTTGATACGGAATAGAACCCCTTTCATACATCTGCTGAAATACTCCGCCCATTGTATAAAATGTAAGTATCATACAAAGACCAATTGTTACAATCGCAGGAGGTACTTGTACGCCCATTGCAGTTTTTAAAAGAGAAAATACTATCGTAAATCTCAAAAAACAAGTCATACAGCAAAATACAAACGGTAAAAGCGAAAATAGCGACATTACCGTAAGCATTTGTAGAACGGGATTCATATCCTTTATTACTGAGTCCATTTTTATACCTTCTTTATCTTAATTTTTCCGCTAAACTTTTTATTACAGATTTATCACCTCTTGGATTAAGCATACTAGAATTAATACCAAGCTTAGACCTATCCATATAATGAGATTTAGGTACATAGTCAAAATTCTTTAGCTCTTGCTTTGGCAGGTTATTTAAAGTCTCTTTAAATGTTGCCTCTACCTCAAAATTTTGAATATTATCTAATTTAGAGAGCAAGGTTGTTTTATCAACATCTGCAGCTATAAGAAATTTTTCACTACCAGTAGAAACTATATATAGCGTCTTTCTGGGAGCCAACGACATTGTATCAATAATTTTCAAATACTTTGATTTTTTTACACCGCCTACTGTAGTTGCATTTTTAAAGACCAAAAGTGCTGCTACAATTACACCTACCATAGCGAATGTATATACCAAAAAATTTGCCAAATATCCCATACTCATACCCTCGTTTTATTTTTTAATTATGATTTAAAAAAAATCAACCCTCTTTATCCTCTACTTCAAAATCACTATAATCAAAATCCTCTGCAGGAGCAGATTCATTATCATTTATAGGTTCAGAAGCATTACTCATATCATCAGAATCAGAAGCAGAATTTGTAGAATCATTCACTTTTTCTATTCTTACTCCAAATCTGTCATTTATAATTACTAGTTCTCCTGATGCAACAAGTTTTCCTCCAACTTTTAATGAAACTTTGTTATCATAGACAGAACATAAATCAACAATCAGCCCTTCTTCGATACTCTTAAGTTCACCTAAAGTTACTTTTACTTTATCAAATTCTGCAGCCATATCTACTTGGATACTATCCCACAAATTTGTATTCTCATTCTCACTCATACTAGCTCCTCCAGCTGTTTCATAAGGCTCTATTATTTTTATATTTGGTTTTACCTTAAACTTTTGTACAATATTCTCGCATATTAATGTCATTTCTGAAGAATTACTATTCTCAAATACTACAATATCCCCAATATCCAATTTCTTAATATCTGCTACAGGAAAAGTTGTAGTCCCCAATAACAAATTAACATCGACTAAACTACTTGAAAAATCCCTATCCTCAAATCTAACTCTTCGCTCTACATCTTTTGGAGCCAAAATTTCCTTAGGGACAGATATAATAAATTTTGCTGCATTATCAGAAATTTCACTTTTTACAAAATATGTTAAATGTAAAATTTCATTATAGCGACGATGAGGTTCGATTGTAAAATTAGGTGCTAAAGACTCATATAAGAAATCGTTGAATGCAGTAATTATCCTTGCTTCCAGTTCTGTTACTTCTGTTAAATCAAAACGACGATTATTTTTACCTAAGACTTTATCCAAAATAACATTAATAGCTTCTTGAGAAATTCTTATATATACATCATTTTTAGAATTAATCTTTACTTTAGTTACAAAAAATGTCTCATTTTGAGCAAGTACATTCATATTAGTACTAATCGAAGCAAGCTTATATTCAAAACCATCAAAAAAGAATTCACTACTACAATTTTTCACAACCGGTGTGAAAATAGAATCGTACCATGCAAATTGCTTATATAATTCATCAAAGAATATAGAGCCTATCATTCCTAATCCTTTTTGAGATAAAATACACGCGCCTCTTAGCCGATTAACTAATGAGCTGAATACTTACCCTCTTCCCTACTATAATCCAAAAATATCGTAAAATATTTTGGATAAAAAAACATCAACTAAGTAAAGTATTTTAAAATAGCATATATATATTTAAATAATAAATATTATATATTAATTTATTGAAAAGATTAATCACATGTGATAATATTGTAATGTTAAAATCAAAAATTAGAGGATAGTTACTATGAAAAAAGTACAAAAGATTAAATCTGCGTTTACTCTTGCTGAGATTTTGGTTGCTATTACCATATTAGGCATAATAGCAGCAGTTACATTACCAACACTAAATGCTAATATTCAGAAAAGAAGTACTATAACTGCATTAAAAAAATCTTATAATACTTTAGGCCAGGCTCTAAAGCTTATGGCAGTTGAGGAAGATGCTGATATAAGAAATTCCTATTGTGGTCTAAATATGAATAGCACAGACACTGATATCATGAAAACTTGTTTTGGAAGATGGATAAATCAATTTAGCGCGGAAAGACAAAAATCTTTTTCAGAGACTTGTGACAGTGATTGGTGTAAATATAAAGTAGCACCCAATAATCTAACAAAAGAATTAAATACTGCAACTGCTGGTACTATAAGAACCACAGATGGTATCACATATTTCTTTATTAATGGAATACAAGGAGACATTTTAGTAGATACTAATGGGACACTAAAAGGTCCGAATGAAACAGGTAAGGATATTTTCAGATTTTATGTTGATTATGAAAATAATAGACTTTTACCTGGAGGTTCTATTGATGACCCAGAAAATGAAAAGAGTGAAATATTCCACTGCGATAAGGACAATTTCAATGATATGTGCACTGCAGAAGTTATTGAAAAAGACGTAATTAAATATTATTAATGCAAATTAATTAAATAAAAAACATCTATGTAAAATACATAGATGTTTTTCGTAAAAATTTTATAAACTTTCTAAAATTTTTACAATTTTTTGAGTTGCATCAAATTTTGCAAGATGAGAAGCATTTTGTTTAATATAGTTCATCTTTATAGGATTCTCAAGCATTTCTACAACAATTTCTCTTAATTTATTAGGCTCTAAATCTTTTTCTTCAAGATAAACACAAGCACCCATCTCAAGTAAATACTTTGCATTTACCCTCTGATGATTTGCTGCTGCATAAGGATATGGAATCAAAATAGGTGCAACTTCTGATGCACAAATTTCTGAAAGACTCAAAGAACCTGCGCGTGAAATTACAATATCACTTGATTTTAGAACAGATATCATATCCTCAAAATATGGACGTATTATCAAATTTTTATCCTGCTCAAATGTAGGATATATCTTCTGCACACGCTCTAGCACTGAATCATAATTTTTCTTTCCAGTCTGAAAAATAACTTGTAAATTCAATTCTTGAGAAAATTCTTTTATAAGTTCTATCGCTGCATTGTTGATAGCTTTTGCGCCCTGTGAACCGCCCATAATACACAATGTAAGCTTATTTAAAAGTCCTAAATTTTCTCGAGCCTGAAGTTTTGATATAGTTGCAAATTCATCTCTTATAGGGTTGCCTGTAACTACAGAATGCTTATTAGGAATATATTTCTTTGCTTTCTCAAAAGCTAAAGATACATACTTTGCTCGCTTTGATAACTTTCTTGAAACCAAACCTGGCATAGCATCACAATCATGCATCATATAAGGAGTCTTTGTAAAAATACAAGCAAATATCATTGGAGCAGATACATAGCCACCTGTCGCAAATACTGCTTTTGGTTTGTATTTTTTAATATATCTGATTGAGCGAATAATTGCCTTTACTAACTTTATACCCCAAATAAAAAATTTCGGATTCAATTTTCTTGGCATACCAGAAATACTCACATGCAAAAATTTATAGCCTTTTTTAGTGGCAAGCTCAAACTCCATATTACGCTTATTACCAACATAATATACTTTTGAATCAGACAAAGCATCTGCTACTGCTAAAGCAGGATAAATATGTCCGCCAGTACCACCACCAGTTACAAAATAAGTGCTATTAGATATTTCTGCCATTACCAAACCTTACCCTTTTTACATTATCTTTTGATATATTTAACAAAATTCCAATCATCCATAATGACACCATAATTGATGAACCACCATAACTAATAAAAGGCATTGGAACACCAGTTGCAGGAACAAATGAACTTGCAACCCACATATTTAAAAATCCTTGGAAACATATTGAAAAAGTCAAACCCAAAGCAAGTAGTTTTCCATACATATCCTGACATTTTGCAGCAATTGTAAAACCTCGCTGTAAAATTGTCCAAAAAAGACATATTATCAATAAACATCCAATAAAACCATGTTCTTCACCTATTACTGCAAAAATAAAATCGGTATGAGCTTCCGGAAGCCAAGCTAATTTTTGTTTAGAACTGCCATATCCGACCCCATATAGTCCGCCTGAAGCAAATGCTACAAGGGATTGAATAATATTATATCCTGCTCCCAACGGATCAGCCT
>CALVAL010000052.1 GCA_944325535.1 Candidatus Gastranaerophilales bacterium | reverse complement strand
TAAAAAACAAAAATGATATGTTGTTCGGAACTAAAATTTACAATAATAAAACTAATGAAATAGGGTTACTTATTTATACTTGGACAAATTCATTTGCCGATGGAGATATTGAGTATGCAACCTGTGTTGATAAAAACGGAAAAAGATATAATATTAAAATGGATAATATAACGCCAATATAAAATTATATTTATTAAATTTCTATTATTAAATGATATTAGCGAGGACATCATCGCTATTATCTTTTTGCATAAAAATGTGATATTTTTTATAAAAATTATTTAGGTTAGTAATACCAACTCTTTTAGCAATTATTGTTATAGGTATGTTTTTTTCGAGAGCCAATGCTACATGTGTATTTATCAAGATGTCAAACTCTTTTATATCTAATGTTTCAAATATTATACCAGTTTTATTTCGAGGAATTTTATCTAATAATTTGGAATTTATTATTATTTTCTTTTGAAAAGTTGGCTTGTTTATTTTATGCAATTGTTTATTTTGATAAATATATTTCAAATGAATTAATCCGTTTTTAAAGTTTATATCTTCATATCTAAGACCTAATAATTCCGATTCTGTAAAACCTGTTGCAACAACTAATAATGATTTCCAGTCTTTATCATAAAGTTTTTGAATTTCTTCGTTAGATAATCTTTTTTCTGTAATTTTTTTTTGAGTAAAATTATCTACGCACAAATTCTTTATTTTAAACAGAGTAAAAAGAATTTCTCTAATAGTATTATTTGCGTAATGACAATTTTCACTTTTATAAACAATAAATTCTTTTAATTTATTAGTTGTTATTTCACTCCAAATACAATTTTCAAAGTATGGCAGTAAATGTGTATTTATATGCCTAGCACGTCTTTTAGTAATATTAGCAGACTTATCTGGCATACTTTCTAAAAACCTTATTGCTGTATCTTTAAAATTTAAATTAGACTTTGTTTCAGAATAATTATTTAAAATATTAAAAGAGGTATTATTCATAAGAGGAATAATTTCGTGCTTGTTCCTTATATCATTAATTTCTTGTTTTGTATAATCTTCATATAAACAATGTTTAAATGTTTCATAACAAGGTAAAAGCTTGGGATTATAACCTAAATCTTGTAATTTGTTATAAGCACCAAGCAAAGAATATTTTTTTGAATATAAGTATAAATTTTTAAAATCATTATACATATTGTTAGGAATATATTGTCTTTGTTTTACTTTATCTGTTTCAAAGGCTTTTAATCCATATTTTAAAAATTTATCTCTTATTTTTACAACGTGTCCGACTTTAAAACGAAGTAACGGATGTTCTTCTTTTAAAAGTTTTAAATATTGTTCAAGTTCTTCTAAATCCATATTTGTAGTTTTACTAAAAATTTGTAAATACTTTATTATGCGTTTTTTTAAATTTGAATAAGCTTGTTTATAAAATAAAATATCATTTTCATTATAAAAAAGTTCTTCGGGTTTTACTTCTGAATATTTAGTTAAAGATGCTAAATATTCTATGTTATATATTTTGTTTATTTTTTTTATTTTTATTTGCGTTTTTTGAACAGGAGTTTTCTTATTAGTTTTATCAAAATCTTTTATATAAAAGTATTTGTTATTATTAAAAATTAGAATTCGTTTTTTTTCTAAATTTTTAATAATTGGTTTTAATTTATTTGATGAGCATTCTAGTAATGAAAGGATTTCATCAAAAGTAAATGATTGGAGTATTTTAGCACTTTTTAAAACTTTATCTAGCATGCTAATTCTCCTAAATTTAAAGGTTTTAAAATATTAAAATCTTTTTCAAAAGTTTTAGGAAATAAATTATGAAATATTTGATAAAAAGTATTTATATTTTTATAACCCATCTGTTTACTTATTAGGTTTAATGAAATATTTTGCATTTGTAAAAGTTTTATGTGTGTATATATACAACTTTCGTATTCTGAGATATTAATATCACCAAAAATGTATCCTTGCTTAACTGGTAGAATTCTTTTTAATAAGAATTGAGGCACTTTTATATCTCTGACAAATTTTTGAGTAGAATATTCCTTAATGTTTCCAAATTCATTTCTTCTTTTTACAGTAACAATATTATTTTCAAAATCAATGTCTTCGTATTTTAGGGCTTTAAGTTCACTAAGCCTTAACCCTAGTACTATTATCCAAGCTTTAGGTGTATCTTGTAATACAATGTCCCTAATTTCGTCAAAATTATAAATTTTATATGTGTGTTTTAACTCATAATAAATATCGTAATCTATATCAATTCCATTCACTTGAAGTATTGTAAACAATAAACTCATTAAATATTTAACACTATTAAAATCAACCCCTTTGTCTAATAAAACATCTTTAAATTTAATTATTTTATCCTTTGTTATATCTCCTAGTTGAATATCTTTAAAATAATCAATTAGTTTTTTTATTGATTGAATTCTTGTTTTAGCAGATTCTATTTGATTATCTTTTATTGCTTGATAATAGTCATTTGCTGCAATTTTAAAAGGAATAGTATTAGGATTTTTTCTTTTTTTGTGAATTTTTAAAAATTCTACTTCTGTAGAATCTGCAATCTTTTTATTATGAGTTCTCATTTTTTTTATTGCATCTTTTGAATATTCCTTATTTAAACGATGTCTAAAAGCATGATATGTTGGTATTTCATTAGCATCATAGCCTTTTTTCAATAAGATTTCATAACTTTCTTCTAAAGAAAATTTATTAGAGTTTAAATAAATATTTTTAAATTCTTCATACACTTCATTATCTATTGTTGAAAACTTATTATGATATAATCCTGGTAGACCTTCTTCTAAATATCGTTTATATTTTATTCTATACCATTGGGCATTCATTTTATATTCAGGATATTTATCTGAAATCATTTTAAGATATTTTTTTAATGAAGTGTATTCCATATCTCCAGCTAAATTGAAAAGTACAATATTCTTTATTAATAATTTTTTCATTCTTTCATCACATTTTTTGTAATAATCTAAATCCGACTTTCGTGTAAAAACTTTTTCAGCAGGAAATTCTCTAAAATTTTCAAGATTAAATATTTCATTAGCATCAGACTCAAAATTAAGCATTCGTTCTATTGTCTTTTGATTTAATTTTCTTTCTAACTTAGCATCTTTATTGATTATATATACATATTCTGTAGAAGATATTTGTTTAATTTGTCCTTCTGAAATAAGAATTTTTATATATTCTTCAATATTCTCAATATCAGTTTCTAAATATAATGAGAGGTCATTTAATGTAAACTTTTTTAATATATTTAATATCTTTATTATTTTTTGCTTCATTTACAATTACTCCTTTTTATAGTATTTTCTTGATTGTCGCTTGTATCAGCATCAATTATCATAATTTCTTTAAGTATTAATTCATCAACTGAATTTAAACCATTAGATTTAGTAAAATTTTCGGCTTTATTTATAATCTTTACCATTTGTCTAAATCTGTTAACAGTTTTATAAAGATATTTCATTGCACAATCAGTAAATTCGATTTCTGATAGCTCTTCTATAATAGTTTTTATATCTTTTTGGGAAAAAGGTTCAAATTTTACAATCTCAGAAACCCTATCATATAAATGTTTGTATTTTTTTAATCTCGAGTTTGCACTATTCATACCAACCATAATAATAGGGACATTCGTTTTATCGTGAATGTCCCTTAGTGTTTCTATAGATTTCGAATCAATCATTAAATAATCTATTTCATCAACTATTATAGGTTTAGGTGATAAAAGTAAATTCTTTATAATCATATTAAAGCAATCCAAATTTCTTCTAGGGGCATATTCTCCCATAGCATCTAGTATTTCAACTAATAACCATTTTGTTGACATAAGATTATTGCATCTGACTAAATAAACATCATTTTTAAAAGCCCACCAATTAATTGTATGAGTTTTTCCTAAGCCAGGTGCTCCGTAAATCAAACCTAATCCCGGTACTCCCTCAGCCCTATTAATTAAGTTGTTATAAGCACTAATAAATTTTTTTACATTATTTGTCTTAACAAAAACTTTCTTCATAACACTCCTTTCTATTCATATATAGTTTTGTATTCACTTGATTTTATATAATTTGTTAACCATTCTCTATCTTCTTGATTAATACACCCATTTTGCATATGCCATTCATAACGTTCATAGTTATTTACGAATGTTGGTCTACATACGATAGAAGTTTTTATTTTAGGTGTAAACTCTCTCGTTACATCTTTTTCATCTTCTTGTTTTAAAGTAACTTCAATGAGTTCTTCTTTTTCATTGGGGATTTCAATTAATTCTTTTTCGATTAAATCTATATCATTTAGATTAAAATGTTCTTTAACAGCTTTTATCGTTTTACGTCTAAGTTTTGCTTGTTTTTCAATTTTTTGTTTATAATCCTCTATGTCTTTAATATCACCCATTTGATATGCTAATGGGTGTGTTGAAGTAACTCTATCTGCTTTACATATAAATTCTCCTTTAAATGAATATACCTTAATGCAAGATAAGTCAAATAAACTGTATTTAATAATAACCTTTTCTTTTAATCCATATAATGCCTCGTCAAAATAATCAAATTTTAAAAATCTAATTCCATTTCTTCCTATACTTTTAATCTCTTGAGCCATCATTAAATCGTCTAGGTCAGACTCATTAATATTTTGTCGTTTTGTTTCATTTATTACTTCTTGAATAGTTTTATCTAAAGCATTTGTACAAGGTTGTGAATGTTTATACTCTAGCCATTTATCTATTAACTTTATTGTTTGTTCAATTGTTGGAGTGAATTCATATTTCTCATGTATTGCAGAATGAAGTTTCTCATTTCTCTTTATCCAGGCAGGTTTATTATCAATACTTGTTCCAATATAACTTGGCATCAATTTTTCAAAACCTTCTTGAAAATCTAAAAAGAATCGTTCGATTACCTTAGCTCTTGCGTTATAAGGTTGTGCATAAATAGGTCTAATTCCTAGTTTTTCATAGACTCCAGTAAAACCAAGTTCTTCGAATTTTTTATCTCCATTAAAGAACTTACTTTTAAAAGCTCTCCCATTATCTTGATATATGTATTCGGGAATATGGTCTAAGTTCAAAATTGCATTTCTTAATGCAGATGCTATATTTTGAGTGCATTCTTCGAGCATAATATCATACCCGACTAAACCACCCGATTTCCAATCTAAAAATCCTAAAAGCGTTGCTCTACAAGGTTTGCCGGTAAATGGGTTTATGACTAAAAAATTTAAAGTATGTCCGTCAGCGATTAAAACTTGTCCCGGTTCTAATAATGCAGCATTTCTAACAATATATGGTTCAACTTTGTCTTTTAGAGCTTTTTGACCTTCTCTTGCTAATGTCCATTTGTCATAATTATTATCTCTAAACCATTTTGCATATCTTCTAAATGTTACATCTTGAGGAAGTATATCGTGTCCTCTTTCTTTTAATATATGTTTAGTTAAGCTGATGGCTTTACCTATTGAGAAATTATTCGGGGATAAAAGTATATTTAAAAATATTTTTATTTGTTCGTGATTAAGAGAAGTATTATATTCTTTTCTTGTAGAATATTTATATTGAGCAACTAAAGCTGTCCAATCCCGATTATACCCAATTAAACGTTTCCATCTATAAAGACTTCCCTCACAGACATTCCCTATAATATTATATATGTTTTCATATAACATTCCTGAATTATACATATCAAGAAAATGTTTATTAATTGATTTGCTATCAATTTCACTCTTATTCTTCTTATAATTTTTCTTAAAATCTATCCAAAAATTGATTAGATCAAATTTTGCAAGAGCCAACTTTTTTTGAGATTCTGAAATTAATTTTTCTTGTTTAATTTTTAAATTTCCGATTTCTATTACTTCTGAAGCTGAAGCACTTATTTCAGCTATATACTCTTCAAAAAATTTTTTTTGATATTGAACCTCTAATGTACTTAAACGAATCTTATATAAATATCCTCCTCTACATTTTTCAGTTTTGCATTCGTACTTATCATTGTTTAAAGACATTCTAACGGCTCGCTTAGAAATATTCTTTAATTTTGATACTGTTTCTACATCTACCCATATATCTTCAGGTCGAATCTCTTTTTTATTATCTTTTTGTTCTGTCATCATAGAATCTCCTTTAGTGTTCCTATGTTAACTCTAAGTTTTAATAATAGTAGTGTTTAAGAGGGAAATGTATTGTTTTGTGTTTAAATGATAAGAATTGTGTCGTAGAAAAATATAAAAAATTACTCAAAAAACTAAAAAAAGATTACCTATTGTTGTTAATAAGTAAAAATTTTTACTTATTAAATAAAAATATGTTAAAACTACTTCCTACTCAAATTATTATTCTGTTTTAGATGTAAAGATTACCTGGTTTTAAAATATTTATAGATTACTTAAAACAAAGGGAAGTTTAAAAAGGGAAATAAATGGGGAAATTTTTGTTATTTTCTACGTTATAGTCGTTTCCATCTAATAAGGGAAGTAATCTTTCGAGTAATCTTTTAATCCTATATGAATATTACCCCGTTGCTTGCGTAAAATTTAGGTTTGTGGCAAAATTATAAATATCAAGAGAGGACTTTTTGAGTAATCTTTAAGGACTTTTTTGACAGAACATTGAAATTATAAATTTTTAAGCGGAAGTTGTATATGCTTATAAAAATAGGGCTTTGTGGCTATTTTTAATAGATTCACTATTTTAAAATTAGCCTGTCTAATTATATTAGCATTACAATTAAAAGATTTTAAGAATTTAGATTTCATAAAAGCGGATATTTCATCTGAATTTGTTGAAAGAGTTAAGAATTCTGAAGAAGTAATCATATTTGCTTCTATTAATAAAACAAATTCAAAATTCTACAAGCAAATTAAGCAAATGCTTAATGAAATGAATAAAGAAATTAATTTAGAAGTATTAATATAAAGGAGAGAGTATGAAACCAAGAGTAGAAAAACAATCGACTGTTTGGCAATCTAATTCTATGGGTTGCTTTGATAAACTTAAATTAAAACTAAATAATTTTGTCATTGACCAAACAATAAATTATTTAGGACATAACTTTAGTAAACAAAAACTTATTAATCTTGCTAAAATCTTTGAAAAAATTGCAGGTTCTAAAGGCGGAATTAACCACGCTAGAAGAATGCAATGGTTATTTGAATCTGAACATCCACATTTATATTGGTGGAAAAAGATTTTAACCGAATTACATCCAAATTGCAGAAACAAATGGATTAAAAACTTCTTTGTGAACGGATATTACGGAGATAACCTAAGAAAAAGATCTGAATTTAATGAGAAAAATGGATTTTTCCCACCAACAGTTTTATTATCATCAATCACTAAAAGATGTAACTTTAACTGCAAAGGTTGCTGGGCTCATGAATATTCTGTAGAAGAAGATTTGACAAAAGAAAAGTGGAGAGAAATTTTCACTGAAGCTCGTGATGTTATGGGAATCCATATTATCCCTGTTGTAGGGGGAGAACCTTTTGCGAGAAAAGAATTTTTAGAATTAGCTGAAGAATTTAATGATTGTACATTCATTACTTTTACAAATGGCTCATTAATTACTGAAAAAACAGTTGAAAAATTAAAGAAATTAGGCAATGTACAACCAATGTTTTCTTTATGGGGCTTAAAAGAAGACAATGATTCTGTTCGCGGAGAAGGTTGTTTTGATATGGTAATGGAGAAAATGGATATGCTTAAAAAAGCAGGTATTTTCTTCGGTGCTAGTATTACCGCTACTAGCAAAAACTGTAATGAAGTTACATCAGATGAATTCATGAAAATGCTATCTGATAAAGGTGTTTTATGGAGTTGGTTCTTCCACTATGTTCCTGTGGGTGATAGCCCTGATGTAAGTTTAGTTCCTAATGCTCAACAAAGACAGCAAATTTTAAAAGCAGTATATAATGCAAGAAATACTCTTCCAATGATGACAGTAGATTTTTGGGGAGATGGCCCAGAAATGATGGGATGTATTGCAGGTGGCAGACAATATATTCACGTTAATCCTCGCGGTGATGTTGAACCTTGTACTTTTGTTCATTTAGCGACTCATAACTTAAAAAATTGTACACTAACAGAAGCTCTAGCTTCTCCATTTATGAGAGCAATTAGAGATGGTATTCCTTATGAAGATGGTAATATGCTTCGTCCGTGTATGATAGTTGATAGACCAGACGTATTAAGGAAATATTATGATGAATTTAAACCTTACGAAACTCATGAAAATGCAGCAGCGTATTTGACAAATCCAGAAATAACATCTCAAATTGATAAATATTCTAAAGAAGTTAAAGAAATTCTTGATGAAGATTGGAGAAATAATTTATGGATGACAATATTCCCTCTAGAAGGTGAATATTACGTCGACAGAGATACTTTCTGTTCAACAGAAAAACCTCAACATAAATGTACTGGTCAATGTGCTAGTTGTACAAACCATTAATAGAGGTAAAACATGTTTTGGATATTAATGACATCTTTTATCCTATTTTCAATTCTAATTAACACCTATCCTACAATCACTTTGTGGGATAGGTCGTTAATCTTATATATACAAAAATTATTAATAATAGTTCCAAACTCTATACCTATAGCTTTTGATGGAATATTATATTTACTAATGCTAATAGTACCGATAATATTTTCGTCAGTATATTTTATAATTAAGAAAAAGTATTTTGATATTATTTATTTATCTTTGATACCCTTAATAACATATGCAATTAGTGGTTCTTTAAAACTAATTGTTGAACGTCCTAGACCTCCAATAGAAATGCACTTATTAGCTAATCAAGAAGGTTTCAGCTTCGTATCAAACCATACTGTAATTACATTTTGCTTATGGGGAATGATAGTATATTATTTAATAAATTATTGTCAAAATAAGTTTTTTAGATATACTGGATTTTCTATAGCTATACTATGGAGTATTTTAATTGGCTTTAGTAGAATTTGGCTAGGAGTACACAATCCAACTGATGTTATTGCAGCTTTTTTATTAGGAGCATTATTATTAATAATTTATATAAGAATACGTGAATTTATCGAAAAATATATAGGTTTATAATAACAAGTGAATAGAGTTCTAGTTGTAAGCAATTATAAAGCTGGCAGAAAAAAAGCTGTTTTAAATAAAAAAACATTAAGAAAGTTTTTATACAAATATTCAGAATATTTTAATATAGTGGATATTTGTGATTTAGAGAATATTAATACGTCTGAATATGATACCATTATTGCAATGGGTGGAGACGGTACAATAAATAAAGTCCTACCTCTTGTCGTAAATACAGAGAAAACTTTAGGTATAATACCTTGTGGAACAGCTAATTTATTAGCGGCAAAATTAGGAATTCCTACTAATATAAAAAAAGCTTTAGAAATTATAGCAAGAGAAAACTCAAAAAAAATTGATGTAATATCTATCAATGACAAATTTTGTATTTTAAGATTTGGCTTAGGCTATGATGGAGATATTATAGGAAAAACTCCACAATCATTAAAAAATAAGTTTGGATATTTTTCTTATTTTATAGCAGGAATTTTATTTTCACTTAGACTAAAAGCTCAAAATTATCATATCATTTATGACAATTACAATGAAATTAATGTTAAGGCTTGTTGTATTATCGTTGCTAATGCCTCTAATATGTATAAAAATATAGTTTCAGTTGGTAATCAATCTAAACTAAATGATGGTCTAATGGAGGTGTTTATTTTAAAAGCCAAAAACCCTATAACATTTTTTATAGAAATTTTAAATATTCTTTTTAATCATAGAGTTGATAGTAAAAGAGCAATATATTTTAATACATCAAAGCTAAAAATTGAAAATAAATGGACAATGGGACATATTGATGGTGAGAAACAAAAGTTCAGAGGTAATTTTGAGTTCAATATTATTCCAAATGCTATTAATGTAATACAGTAAAAATGGCTTTTTTGATTTAAAATCATTGAATTTTATAGAAAGTATTTAAATAATATTTAAAATTGTTCCTTTATATTCTGTATAGCAAGCAAAAATATAATAAGAAAATTTGGATAACACTATAGTATCTATAGAGTATAACCTTGCTAGTGGATTTATATATGTATAAAATTCTAGCGATGTAAGGTATTTAAATTTTTTAGTACAAAGATTTATTCGAATTTATCAATTTATTATATTTTATTACAAATAAATATAGGAGGATTTAATAAATGTATAACTTAGACGAATTAACAGTAGAAGACAGAAGCAGCATGAAAAGATATGTTGGGGAACTAGTTTTCTTGAAAGATTGTGATTCTAACAACCTTTATGTATTCCTGAGGTCTTGGAATAACGGAGAAGCTGTCATAAATTCAATCAATTTTGATGAAATTAGAGAGATTTTTTCAGATAAATTATTCGAAATTGCACAAGAGAGAACTGTGCTCCTAGATTTTTGGGCTAATTATAATGAAAGCTATACATTTCTCTATGACACTCTATTATGTTTAAATCTAGCTCTTTTATATAATCATTGATAAATAAAAGCTGTTTATAACTTTCAATAAAACCTTTCCTATTAGCTTTTAAAGATAGTTTAGAATTTGAATAATTATCTAAATTTGTTGCTATATCATTAAGGCAATCTATAAGTGAGAAACTACTTTTTCCATATTGCATCGGTACCCTTAAATAATTAAAAGGACAGGCTGAGATTAAATTGGCAATATGTATTCCAGTGGTGGGGCTCATTGATGTTTCACTTACAAGTAAAATCTTACTTCCATCTTTTCCTTCAACAACAGCACCTATTACTGTAGAATAGCTATAAAATAGATTATTGATGTATCCGAGATTATTGAATCTTTTATGCTTGTTAAAGTTTGTATAGAAAAATTCATGTGCAATGTCAATGTTCTTCATTTTGTTGCTCCTTTTAGTTCAATTTGTATTAACTGAACCAGTCGACTGGAACACTTGCATCCTAGCGTCGAAATCCAAATCTTGTCAAGCGTTAGAGCCATTTTTGCTGCGTTTTTTTAAAATTATTTTTATATGGCTATACCTAGCTAATAGAGCATATTTCAACCCATGTTAGTAGCATTTTTTACAAGCTAAGAAAATTTTTCATGATTTTTTGAAAACTTTACGATATGTGACACTAAAAAGCCAACTATAGCTACGTTATAGCCTCATTCTATTGACTTTTTGTTTTTATTGGATTATAATACAATAAATTATTGTATTATAATGTACAAAAATATAGGATTAACTATGAAGTATATTGAACGCAACATAACAAAAGCGCTTGTAAAAAGTATAGAAACGCGACCTTTAACATATTTAAATGGGGGAAGACAAGTTGGGAAATCAACACTTTGTTCACACTTACCCAAAGGTATTAAATTTAATCATATGACTTTTGACTCACCGCTGTTGTTGAATACAGCAAAAAATGACCCTGGGGCTTTCGTTGATAATTTACCAGACGATATGTTAAACATTATAGATGAGGTTCAATTTGCACCAGAAATATTCCCTTATTTAAAAATGAAAATAGATGAAAACCGTCTTAATGGTAATAAAAAACAGAAGTTTTTACTAACAGGCTCTGCAAATTTATTAGCATTACCCAAACTATCAGAAGCTCTGGTCGGAAGAATGTCAGTATTAACACTTTATCCATTTTCAGCATGTGAAATCTGTGGGTATAATACTTCATTAATAGATAGATTATTTAATGAGGATTTAAAAATTTCTCAATTTGAAAACTTTAATGTAGTAGATACTATTAAGAAATCCACATATCCAGAAATAGCAGTAGATAAGTCTATAGATAGAATTAAATGGTTTGATAGTTATCTTACTACCATATTGAATCGTGATGTGAAGTCTATATCTGATTTAAAAAATCCAGATATGATGGTAAGTTTATTGTCTATACTATCAGTTAGAGCTGGTGGTTTATTAAATAACACTGCAATTGCTAGTGAAATGGGAATAGATTATAGAACATATGAAAAGATGTTTACATTCGCTTTAAACAGCTTTATTTTATTCAACATTAAGCCTTGGGCAAAACCTAATAAATTGAATAAACGATATGTAAAATCACCAAAACTATATTTCACTGATTGTAATTTCTTGTCATATATTTTGAAGAGAGATTTGGATGAAATATATAGTACTGATAAACAAATGTTCGGACATATTTTTGAAAATTTTGTAGCAAGTGAATTATATAAAACAGCTAAGTTTAATGACATAGAATTATCACATTTTAGAACCCCATCTGGAAGTGAAGCTGATTTTGTATTGGAAAATTCAAAAGGAGAGATTATTGGCATTGAAGTTAAATCTTCTAAAACTATAGATAAGAAGTATTTATCTGGTCTACAGGAGTTAAAAGAAGTTTGTGGTGATAAATTTAAAAAAGGTATTATATTATACTCTGGAAACGAAATATTCCCTCTTACAGGTTGTATTTGGGCAGTTCCAGTTTGTTATTTTTGGCGGTAAAATTAATTTATCCATTTAATTATCGTTTCTAAATTATATCCTTTTTGCCACACAAACCAAGCATAAGCGATAGCAGATGATGTATATAAATTAAAATCACCATTTTTTGCACAATTGATTCTACTGCTTGAAATATATATGGTTTTAGGAGGGTATTGTTGAAATAACTGCTTCCTACTTCTACTTTCAAGAAATAGAACCTTTAAAAACATGCAAACATACCGTCCTTCATCAATTAAATCGAGTGCGTGTTCTACAAATTCTTTTGCATATTTATAAGGGGGATTAGTTATAATATCCCCAGCATGATAAGGCTCATTGCAATATAAGAAATTTTCTATTGCTCCATAACCTCTATCTATCAGATCTGTTGCTTTGTTTAATTTATTTTTATTGTCAAATACTTTTGCTAAATGTCCTTCACCACACGCACATTCCCATATATTATATAGTTCAGGTTCAACTTCTAATAACAGATGAGCTGCAATAGGATCCGTCGCATAATAATCGTTTTCTGCTCTATGCTTTGATATTGAATGGTTTGTTGCACCAATATTTTTAAATATATTTAATTCTGACATAAATTCCTCTAGATTGTATATCAAAATTTAATAAATAATTCAATTTGAAAAGATTCAAAATTTTATATAATATAAAATTATTGAATGAGGTAATATGGGTTTAGCTTTTGAAACAGAAATATATTTAAACAATGATAGGTTAGCATATTTATTAACACTATTAGTAAATAATGGTATTATTATAGTCAACCAAAATAAATATCAAGCCGAGAGCTTTGAATATGAATTTAAAGAATTTATTGGAGAATTAAGTGAATTCTATGTACAAACTCATCACTCAAGTAAGAAGGGAAAAATAGCAAAAATTATAGATGAAACAATAGATGAGGATATTCCTGAAGAATTTTTCAACTGGTATTCTATTAAGTATTCAGAAGATGACAGGGTGCTAGAAATCATACTTAAAAAAAATGGTAAACAATTAAAGAAAGCCTTGAAGAGGTACATGCGTCAATACTGGAAATATAGAACAAAATCGTGGGATGCTAAAAATCATATTTCTGGGGAAAATGATTGCGAAGCCTTTTATAATAAAATCAAGAGTTTAAATATTCGTGATTTACATATAACTGAAATCGAACATATTCATGCTATCCTTAAAGGATATTTAAATGGTGATATAAAAATTAATAAAATTGAGTGTGAAATTGATTTAAGCCCATTTAGTTCTCCAATGTTATTTTGTCTACCATATCCAACAGATTTAGTTACTAAATTTTATTGTCATATAGATGCCAAAAAGTTCTGTTTAAATTTTATCAAAGGACAATATAAATCAGATTATAATGATCCTACAGATAAAAAAGAAGAAAAATTAGAACAACAACAATGGTTGTTATTGAAAGGAATTGCGAATTATTACAATAAAGAACAAAAGCTATCTAATCTACGCATTATTAATATCAAAACTTGATATTAATATACAAGACAAACTACCTCTCTTTTTGATATCTCCACGCAATAAAGATATTATAATAACATTAGCAACCAAACATAATAAACCTCAATGGATTTATATTTGAAATGCAATATATCATATAATTGTGATAGTCCATCTTATATTGCTTTCAATATAACATATTTAATGGGGGGTATACAACTACACTTTAGAACTATTGCTTTTACGCATTATGTCTAATTTTATTAATTTTACACATTAAATATTGTCAGAAAATCTTTACAAATTAATACAATTATCAGTAAGTTACATAGACACCAATTTAAAAACAGATTTTCAATTACAACTGCTACAAAATTGCAACAATTTTAAAAGCAGGTAGAGCATAAAACACAATAGCAAGGACAAAACCCTTGCTATTATTGATAAAAAAATATGCCGCAATAGCTCCCTTGAGTGGAGACGAAGGCGAAACGGGTTAGAGAAATCGTAGAGCTTGCTCTACCAACCCAATGA
>CALVAL010000051.1 GCA_944325535.1 Candidatus Gastranaerophilales bacterium | reverse complement strand
TTTTTAAGATATTCTTCGCTGAATTTATCTATTTCGGTTTGATCAAGCTCATCTTTTAGCCCTATTATATTTTTTGTCGCAGCTTTTTTTAAAGCATCCCAAAGATTTTTTAATTCATTTTCGCCATTCTTATTACTCTCTTCTAATTTTCCATTACCATCTTGATCGAAAATGCTGAATACTTGGTTAAACTTTCCTTGAGTTTTTTCTGCATTATTCAAGTCTACAAGCTTATTCTTTAAGACTGCAAGCTTATTCTTTAAGTCTGCATAATTAATTGACTTGTTATTAAACTTTAAAAACTCATTTTCGCTCATCCGCTTTTCCTTTCATCTGCAAGCTAACTATGCCTACATTCTCTTTTACGGCTTTTTTCGAAAAAACTTTAGGGTTTGTTAAATAATTGTTACAAAAGTATACACAAATTTAAGACTAATTTCGTTTATAGTATGATTAGATTATGAATTTAGATGCCCTAATAGATAGCATACTATCACCTATAGCTGATAAAGTTTCAGGTCTTATATTTTCTTACGTAATGATAGGAAATGTTAAGGTCGAATTTCTTGTGCTTCTTTTAATTACTGCCGCACTATATTTCACATTTAGAACAGGTTTTATAGGAATTTGGGGATTTAAACACGCTATTAAGCTAATAACTAACAACTATAAACATAAAAACCCAAATGGTTTCCAAAGAAAGAAAAAAGGCGAACTCTCATCATTCCAAGCACTTAGTGCTACAATTTCTGCATCTGCAGGGATAGGAAATGTTGCAGGTTCTGCAGCAGCTGTTTCTATTGGAGGACCTGGAGTAATTTTCTGGATGATTATTGCAGGATTTTTCTCAATGGCACTTAAATTCTCGGAAGTATTACTTGGCGTTAAATTTAGACAAACTAACTCTGATGGTTCTGTATCAGGGGGACCTATGTATTACATATTAGTCGGACTAAAGAGCAATGGTAAAATCTCTCAACATATCGCTCCGTTTCTTTCTAAGACTTATGCAGTATGCTGTATTTTTGCAATGATTGGAGGTTGGAACCTTTTTCAAATTAACGCGATGGCGGCCCAGTTTACAGAAGTCACAGGAGGCGATAACAGTATTTTTGCAAATAACGGCTGGATTCTAGGTACAATTGTAGCAGTCATTACTTGGTTTACAATTATTGGTGGAATAAAAGCTATAGGAAAATTTACTTCAAAAGTAACGCCAATAATGTGTTCTCTATATGTTTTTAGCGCTTTTTTAGTTTGTTTAGTTAACATACATCATCTTCCTGAAACTATAGTTTTAATTATAAAAGAAGCGTTCTCTCCAAAAGCAATGGCAGGAGGAGCATTTGCTTGTCTTCTATGGGGGTTTAGAAGAGCAATGTTTGCAAATGAATCAGGGCTTGGAACTGCACCTATAGCATTCTCGGCTGTAAATACAAATAAGCCTGTCGCACAAGCTTTTATTTCTATGCTTCAGCCATTTGTTGATACTGTAATCGTTGGCGTTGCTACAGCTTTTGTAATTGTTGTATCAAAGGCATACCTCACTGTTGATGGAATAGCAGGAATTGAACTTACATCAAAAGCTTTTGCAACTATTTGCCCATTCTACCCAATACTACTTACTATTATGGCAAGCTGTTTTGTTCTATCTACAATGTTATGCGGTTCATATTATGGACTAAAAGCTTGGAATTTTTTATTTGGAGAAGGGAAATGGAAATCTAGAACATTCCAAGCTATATATTGTTTTTGTATAATTGCAGGATCAGCAATGAATTTTAAAAGCATAATCAATTTATCTGATGCAGTGACGCTATTCCTTGCTGTTCCAAACTTAATTGCAGTATTTTCTTTATCGAATGTCGTTATTAAAGAATTAAAACGCTATTGTCAAAAATACGATATAAATTCTGAATTTGTTAAGTTTTTGTAATATTTTGTCAAATTTTAAATCAACAAAGACTTTATATTAATGTAAGGTTATGTAGGTTTAATTATGACAAATATTGGCTATACAGATTTACAATTTCGACAAAATATTCCTGCTGGGAATATTCAAAGAATAAATGGTCAAAACTATTCACAAACCAATGTTCCGCAATCATTAGGTAGTGATAAGTTCGTTTTACAAAACCAAGCAGGGAAATTAATTGCAAGAAATGAAGATATAAGAAAACTTACAAAACAAAGTAAACCTGAAAATAAAACTAAAAAGTATATTACAACTGCTTTATTAACGCTTGGAACAATTACCGGATTAGCTGTATTAGGTAATCGCTCATCAAATTATATGGCGAACTTAGGACATAAAGTTGATGATATATTACTAAAACAAAATTGGTATAAATCATTTGAAAAAGGAATATCCAATACTAAAAATAAAGTCAAAAATTTCTTTTTTAACAACAAAAATAAATTAGTTAAAGATTCTGCAAATGATATTGCAGAAACACTAAGCAAAAGGCGCTCAGGACCTACTGTCGACCTCGCAAGAGGTTATGGTCAGGGTTTTACTACAATATTTGCACTAACTCCAGTTGATGTACTTAGAACATCATTAACTAAAATCGAAAAAAGTAAACCTGGAGAAGCGTTAAAATCTTTAGAAAAATTAGTAGGTAAAGAAAATGCTAAAAAATTCAGTGAGCAAATTCTTGGTGATGGGAAAATCAAAGATAACAAAGCTTTTTGCGATGAACTTACTAATGCTATTGCAAAAAACTTTGGACTTAAAACTACTAACGGTAATATAGATAAAAAAGAATTACTAAAATTATTCCAAGATCTAGAAAAAGGAAAAGTAAAAGGAGTAGACTTTAAAGAATTTACTAATATAAAAATGGATCAAGGCGGTTTTATTGGTTCTTGGTGGCCAGTTAATTTCGCAAATAGCATTGGAGAAAAAATTGCAAAATCATTTGGTAAAACTTGGAAAGGATTTGGAAAAGGTAACCTTGGAGATTCATTAACCAAATATAATGCAGTAAATGGAACACTAGCACAAACAAAAGCAGGTGCACTTGTACAACAATTATTAACTGTACCAACAGAATCTATATCAAATTTTGTTAATGATAAGTCTGGAATGGGAGTTCTATTATCATTAACAATTGCTTCTTTATATAATAATGTACAAGACGCTCCTAATGACAAAAAAATAGCAACTCTTACAGATGACTATATTGGTACAATAGGCTCAATTGCGATAACAACCCCTCTTGCATTTGGTGCGACTTATGGTCTTGCTTCTATGTCTAACTTAGAAGCTAAAAATTGGTTTACTAAAATGTTAAAAGGTGTTGGGAAAGTCTTTGACTTCGGACATAATAGAATTGGAAAAAATGGTGAAATAATCAATAAAATGCCTAAATCAAAAGTTCTTGCATCATTAAAACGTTTTTCTGGACATGCCCTAAGATTTGCACTTATTATGTTTGTATTCCAATCAATGTTTGATAAACCTATAAGAAATACTATTCATAAAGTATTCGGAAAGCCATATGATAAAACAGAAGAAGAGGAAAAACAAAAAGGTATAAATTCTATGCAACAAAACAATTACATGCCACAAACTAGCGATATAAATTATGCTGAAAATGAATTTACAACCCAAGTAAAACATAATCCTCAAACAATGGAATTCTTACACACAGCAAGACCTAATATAAAATTAAGATAAAATGTTTATAAAATCTTTACTTGCTTGAATATAAGATATCGTGTACAATCTTCTAAAAAGCAGGAGGGATTATGCCAAAAATATATTTTGTAGATGTAACAAACAGAGATGGAGTACAAACATCAAGATTAGGACTGGCCAAGCTTCAAAAAACTATAATAAATCTAATGCTTGATGATATGGGAATTACTCAATCTGAATTTGGCTTCCCAAGAACGATGCACGAATTAAATTATTTGAATGCTAATTTAGAACTCGTAAAAAGAGGAGTAATTAGAAAAACAAAATTATCAGGTTGGATGAGAGCGATTTCATCTGATGTTATACAATCTTTTAAAAATTGCCCCCTCTTAGAAAACTGTAATTTATCACAATCTACTTCTGAACAAATGATTTATGGAAAATACCTTGGCAAAAAAACACCAGAAGATATCTTAAAAATGACTTGTGAAGCAGTTGAATGTGCATTAGACCAAGGTGCTAAAATTATTGGTGTTAATGCAGAAGATGCCTCAAGAAGTGATTTAGAATATTTAATCAGAATAGCAAAAGAAGCAAAAAAATGCGGTGCTTATAGATTTAGATATTGCGATACATTGGGCTATGAAGATCCAAGTACAACTTATGAACGAATCTATCGTTTAGCGAAAGAAACTCAAATGCCAATTGAAATGCATTTCCACAATGATTTAGGTATGGCAGTAGCCTGCTCTGTAGAAGGTGCAAAGGCTGCAGTTGATGCTGGAGTTGATGCCTATATAAATACAGCTATCAATGGTATGGGAGAAAGAGCTGGTAATGCAGACCTGGTTTCTTGCTTATTAGCCGTACTAAAATCTGCAGGTTTTAAAAACAAATATCAAATTGATGAACAAATTGATTTAAGTAAAGCCTGGAAACTAGCTAAATATACAGCATATGCTTTTGGACTCCCTATACCTATAAATCAACCTGCTGTAGGTGATAATGCATTTGCACACGAGTCAGGGATCCATGCAGATGGAGCTTTAAAAGATAGAAGAAACTATGAACTATATGACTTCGAAGAATTAGGAAGAGGCGAGCCTGAAATCATTGAAACTGGCAGAATGATTACAACAGGTGAATATGGTGGAATAAAAGGTTTTAGAAATGTATATGATAAATTAGAACTTGAATTTAAGGATGAAAATGAAGCTAGAAATATTCTTGAACTTGCTCGTTATGCTAACGTTCATACACAAAAGCCTTTAACAGAAAGTGAATTGAAATTCATATATCACTATCCTGATATTGCAGCAAAAATAATGACTGTATCACCTTTCTATGAGCCTTCAGGAGAATTACAAAAGCGCTTGGATACAGGAAACTTGGCAATGCCACAACATATTATATAATAGAATATTCCATTATATAATCATCCATAACAAAGCCATTACCAATATCAGAAACAACGCTATCTATGGTTTTAAATCCGTATTTCAAATAAGCATCTATAGTATTTTGATTATATTTATTAACCGTAAGTTGTATTTTGGTATAGCCAAGATTTTGTGCTATTAACTTTATTTCTTCAAAAACCTTTTTTCCATATCCTTGATGCCTATATTCTTGTTTTATATATAGCTTTGATAAAAATAAATAATCACTATTTTTAGAAGAAATTCCGAAGTACCCCAAATGCTCATTATTATCATCTACAAAATAATAGGAATAACGCTCATTTTTTATCTGCTCACTTATAGCTTGCTCGGACTGAAATTTATCTACCATATAATTAATTTGTTCATGAGATAAAATACAAGGCCAATATTCATGCCAAATAGTATTTGCCAAATTAGCCAGTTGTGGTATATAATTATTTTCAACCTTAAAAATTTTCATACTTAATTTTAACACAAATAGCAAAAAAAATATTTTATGAGTTTTTTTAGTAAAAAAGGAGGTATCATTATGAACGAAATTAGTTTTCAATCAACATTTAGAATCCCCATAGCTCAAAATGGGATGAACAACACTAAAAAATTACAATTAAAAGCCCTTATTAGTTCTTATAAAAACGGACTTACTGGGAATGGTTCTTTTGACTATGCGAGAATTTCTTTAAAAAACAGTGAAGATACATCTTTTTTGAAAAAATTAGAAACTATCGGTTATAAAACTTACCAAATTTTTAAAGGTGAAGATATCCCAAAGAAAAATTTAGATAATTATATAAAATCATGCTTAAAAGTTAATGATTATAAGAAGATTTGATTTTTTAAAGTAATAGATGTAAAACTCAAAAAAATAGATAAAAAAGAAATACTATATAAAAAAAGATGTTTAACTAAACTAGTTAAACATCTTTTTTTATTATTATTTCATATTAATGGCAAAGAGCCAATAATACACCTGCTGCAACGGCAGAACCAATTACACCAGAAACATTTGGACCCATTGCGTGCATTAACAAGAAGTTTTGAGGATCAGCCTCTAAACCAACTTTATTAGATACACGAGCTGCCATTGGAACTGCTGATACGCCAGCTGAACCAATAAGAGGGTTGATTTTTGTTTTTGAAAACATATTCATTATTTTAGCCATTATAACACCAGCTGCTGTAGCTAGAGAAAAAGCCATAATACCTAAGAACAATATAAATAAAGTTTGACCAGTTAAGAACTGACTAGCTGAAAGTTTTGAACCTACAGTTAAACCTAAAAATATTGTAATAATGTTAATCAAAGCATTTTGCATAGTATCAGATAATCTTTCTACAACTCCACATTCTCTTGATAAATTACCAAAACAGAAAGCTCCTACAAGAGGACAAGCACTTGGCAATAAAAGAACGCAAAGTAATAAAACTAACAATGGGAATACTATTTTTTCTCTCTTTGACACATCTCTTAATTGAAGCATTTTAATTTTTCTTTCAGCTTCAGTTGTTAACAACTTCATAATAGGCGGCTGAATCACTGGAACTAATGCCATATAAGAATATGCAGCTACTGCTATCGCACCTAATAATTCTGGAGCTAATTTATTAGTAACATAAATAGAAGTTGGACCATCAGCACCACCAATAATTCCGATTGCACTAGCTTGTTGCAATGTAAATGGATCCATTCCCAAATGTGACATAACAGGAGCTAAACCTAATGCTAATAAAAGAGCTCCGAATATACCAAATTGAGCAGCGCCACCTAATAGTGCCATTTTAGGGTTCGCAATCAATGGTCCAAAATCAGTCATTGCTCCTACTCCCATAAAAATGATTAATGGGAAAATACCTTTATGTATACCAGCTTCAAATATAATACCTAAAAATCCAGCTGGTCCAGCAATAGCTTCTCCAGGAGGCATTGGAATATTTGATAATAATCCACCAAATGCAATAGGAACTAACAATAATGGTTCGAATTGTTTTTTTATACCTAACCATAATAGGAATAAACATATAAGAATCATTATCCATTGGCCATGCATATGTAGTATTTGTTCAAAACCTTTAAAATTTGGATCTGCTGGTAATACAAAATTCATTATACCCGTAGAATTCCAGAGAGCTGTTAATCCTTCTACAATATTCATAACAAAAACCTCCCCTTTACTAACCTAATACTACCAAAGCTTGTCCGCTTACAACTTTATCACCTTGAGCGACTAAAACAGAACTTACAGTACCAGCTTTTGGAGCTTTTACTTCAATTTCCATTTTCATAGCTTCAAGAACTAATAGAACATCGCCTTCTGCAACAGAATCGCCTTCTGCTACTTCTATTCTTAATACGTTACCAGGAACCCCTGCTTTTACTTCTTCACCAGCACCTGATGATGCAGAAGCAGATTTTTGTTCAATACCTTCTTTTACAGAAATATCATAAGCTTTTCCATTTACAGTAGCTTTAGAATCGCTATCTAATTTTACTGAATAAGCTTTTCCATTTACCTTAACAGTAAATTCATTTCCAGAAGCAGATCCTGCTGTAGGACAAGCTGGAGCAGCTGGACAATTTTTACGAACACCAATTTGCCCTTTGCCTTGTAAGAACATAATACCTTTTTCTTTACAAGCACCAGCAATGAATATATTTTCATCATTAACTTCTAGACCCGCATCTTCAAGCATCTTAGTTGCAGCTTTAATACCTTTGTTAGGATCTTTATCATTCAAATCAACAACTAACTCAGTAGTTGGTTGTAAACCTAATTGTTCTTCTGCAATCTTAATAATTTCAGCATCTGGTTCACAAGGTGTTTTACCGAAATAACCAAGAACCATCTTTCCATAGCCTTCAGCCATTTTCTTCCATTTTCCAAACATAACATTATTAAACGCTTGTTGGAAATAGAATTGAGAAACTGGAGTAACAGATGTTGCAAAACCACCTTTTTCTACAACTTCTTTCATAGCTGCAACAACTTCTGGGAATTTATCCATAACGCCATTATCTCTCATCATTTGAGTATTAGCGGTTAAAGCACCACCTGGTAATGGTGAAGAAATAATCATTGGGTTAACAGCTAATGCTTCTGGAGGTAAGAAGTAATCTTTCATACATTCTTTAAATATTTCTTCTGTTTCTAAAATCTTATTAATATCAATACCTAAATCATATTCAGTACCTTTAAGTGCATGCCACATAGATACGATATCAGGTTGAGCTGTACCACCAGATACAGGTTTCATTGATAAGTCGATACCGTCAGCACCACCATCAAGAGCAGCTAAGTATGCAGCTAAACCTGTACCAGCTGTTTCATGAGAATGGAATCTAATGTGAGCGTCAGCACCTAAAATTTCTCTTGTACGTTTAATTGTTTCATATACTTTTCTTGGAGAAGAAGTACCTGAAGCATCCTTGAATGCTAAACTATCGAATGGAATACCAGCATCTAAAATTGAACGAAGAACTCTTTCATAGAATTCAACATCATGAGCACCAGTACATCCGATAGGTAATTCCATCATTGTAATTGTTACTTCATGTTTTAGACCATTATCTTTAATACATTGACCAGAGTAAATTAAGTTATTTACGTCATTCAAAGCATCAAAGTTTCTAACTGTAGTTACACCGTGTTTTTTAAACATTTTTGCGTGTAAATTAATCATATCTCTTGGTTGAGAATCCAAACCTACAACGTTAACACCACGAGCTAATGATTGTAAGTTGATATCAGGACCAACTGCCGCTCTAATTTTATCCATAGTATCAAAAGCATTTTCATTACAGTAGAAAATTGGAGACTGGAATCTAGCACCACCTGCAACTTCAAAGTGTTTGATACCAGCATCTACTGCTGATTTTAGAGCAGGGATGAAATCATCAACAAATACTCTTGCTCCATATACTGATTGGAAACCATCTCTAAAAGATGTATCCATAACTTTAATAAGTTTTTTTGTCATTGTAATTTCCTCTCTTTATTAACAAATTCTAAACTTAAAAATTTTCTAACTTATAAGATTTCTCAATAAATTTTACTTTATCTAATATCTTATTTACCCCTTATTTACCCCTTTTAAAAATTGCAGCAATTATAGCTGCAGCAATTTCATCATCATTTGATAAAACAGCTCTTGTCGCACCAGCTGCTTGAGGTACAGCCTCTGGGAATAGCTTGTTTAACTTTGTAACTATTGTTGACATAACAAACATAGCTCCTATTGTGATACATAAAAAAGCTAACACTGTTCCCATGCCAACGCACATAACAGCTACACCTTGTGTTAATAATTCATTCATAAAATATCTCCTATCAAAAGTATATGTTCATTCATATTTTTATCTAGTAATTTCAAAGCTCCGTTATTTGTAATTTCTATCGCTTTACCTGAAATTTCATTTTCAAAGACTTTTACAGTTACCTCTTTATTGAGAAAAGATGCTCTTCTTACGTATTCATCTTTAATCAAAATAAATCCTTGCTCAATAAAACTATCATATCGCAAACAAAAAATTTCTAAAACTTTTTTTAGAAAATTTTGCTTATCTATAACCATGCCTGTTTCAATATTTAAAGAGGTTGCAGGCTGATTAATTTTGTCTAAAATTTCTTTTTTTGTATTCAAATTTATCCCAAAACCTAATACTAACCCTTTAAGTTTTCCATTTTCAATAACACCTTCTGCTAAAATTCCTGAAATTTTCTTTGAATTAATTTTTATATCATTAGGCCATTTAATTTTAGGTATAACTCCGTATTCTTCAAATACTTGAGCTAATACAACACATAAATATTGAGTAAGATTTGAATAAATTTCTTTCATTGTATCAGATGGCTTCAAAATAATACTTGCATAAATATTATCTTTACCCATATAATTCCAAACCCTATTCAAACGTCCTCGTCCTGCAGTTTGATTATCTGTATAAATTACAGTCATATTAGCATATTCATCAATATGCTCTTTTGCATACTTATTGGTCGACTCTACTTCCTCTAAAAAAACTAAATTCATATTATGATTTTACTATAAAAATAAATAAAAATAAGCGACTGTAAATATTACAATCGCTTTTATGTACACATTAGGTTAAATTTATTTTTAAGCCGACACTCTTAACTCTGTTTTAGGTTCATCTGTAGTATTTTTTATTTTCTGAGATATTACATTTAAATTCTTTTTAGAATCATCTTCGCCAAAAAATTGCCTTCCTAGCCAATTTGCTATAGGAGTTACAATAACTGGAGTTGCATATCTATATATTAAAGTAAAGGTTAGCAAAGATGCAAAAGTTTTAAACCCTTTTAATCTTGACCCTAATTTTGCTTCTAATTCAGCAGCTTTTTCTGGAGAAAGTTTTCCCATAGCCTTTTTCTGTTCTTGTAGTCCAGAATACCTATATTCATATTTTTTGTTTAAATCCTTGAGCTTGTTATTAACATAATAGGCACAAAATGTTGGAATAACAAAACATAAGCCTTGATTTACAGCTAGCGTCTTTCTTTTTTGCGGATCTAAATCTTTATTACTTAAAGTTCTTTGCATATATACGCCACTTGTTAGTAGAGAACCTAACGCAGACATGTGCTCTGTCATATTCCCTTTTATTTTAGAAAGCTTATCAGAACTACTATGAACCCATCTTTTATTATACATTGGCTCCGCATAATGCTTTCCATACATTTTTCCTATCCAATCACCTAATTTATTTTTAAATGCAATATTACCGTTATTTACATTATCTGGCTTTTGATAACTTTTATAGTAATTACATTGATTATTAGTAACATTTTGATGAATATTCATTATGCAACCACCTTTCTGGCAGAAGTATCATTCTCATTTTTATTAATTTGCATATTATTTTGCACGTTATTTACATTTCCTTCAGCTTTTTTATTCTTTTGTAAATGAAATACTTGTTTCAAGATTATTGGAATTAAAGCAATCGTTGCACTTGCAACAATTGGTCTTGTAAGAATATCAGGAAGCCACCCTAAAACCTTATCAGTAATTTCATTCTTGGCATCAGCTTCTAAATACTCTCGAAGAACAGGAGTTCCAAGCTTTACAGGAACCCCATCTTTATCTTTTATCCCATTATTTGTTTGATAAGAAATATATTTTTCTACTTTTTCTTTTGGATCAAAACGTTTTTCGCCAGTATACAATGGTATAGCGTCAGCAGTTTCTCGATATGAAGATATGTGAATTGAATCCATATCTAATTTAAATGGTGTTCCATCTATATTTTTCCAAGAATCTGTATGTAATCGTTGCCCATCCTTTTTAATAGATTTTAAATCTAAGTTAGGATACAACTCTTTTAAATAATCCTCTTTTATATGCTGTAGCGAGAAGAAATTTTGGCCCATACCATCTTCTTTTACTGAAATAAACATCTCTTTTAAATCTAGATGAATTTTATTTCCGTTTTTATCCACCCAATCATTTACAGACTTCCCTTGCATTGCTGCCTTATCTATATCCACACCTAATGATTTCAATGTTTCAGGAGAAATTTCTGAAATATGTTTTGGCTTTGCTACTTTAATAATATCTTTAAATTCCTTTGAAAAAGGATTATCCAATATATCTTTCCATTCGTTCATAGGCTTTCTAATATTTAAAGATCTATCTTTCCAAATTGACGCAATTTTTAAATTTGGATACATCTTTTTTAAAATATCTGCATCTAAATTTTGCATTAAATTTTTTTGCGCATACTTTATACCTTTTGAAAATGGTGTTGCAATAAGCAATGCCCCAACTAAACCCACTACCCCTGATGATACTGAATGAGCTGAAGCATAAATATTATCCTCCTTACTCTTTTTGGTAGGAATCGCTAAAATTGTCAATGGTCTCAAACAGGCACATACAATTAATGAAATACCAGCTTGTACAGCAACCTCATGACTCATTGTATCCAATATAGTATCAAAAAAGTCGCTTTTGAGAATTCGATCCATTAATCTCTCTTTATCCGCGACTTTTTGTGTTTTATCTATTACTTTTTTTATAATTTCTTTTTTACCTCTAAACGATACATTTTTCTCATAAGTATCAGCTGGCAAGTCATGCTCTCGCATGCGTTCCGAATAATTGTTTTTTCTAAACTCCTTTAATGCCATATTGTTGGTTGAATTAGTTTTGGCAATTGAGTCTAGATTTTGCGTTGTATGAATCTTCATCATAGTTTCCAATCTTTACTTAAATATTGTCTACACATCTATAGTAAAACAAAGAAAAATATTTTTTGCTAGTTAGTTAAGATTTTGTTACAATTAATTTACAGAGCTATAAATAAAGGTAAAAACGTGAACAGCAAGCTTATTTCAATTTTAATACTTTTAATAATTTCAAATTCTGTAAAAGCTTTCGATTTGGACTTGACTGTAGATGATGATATCCGTAAAAACTACAATTCAACAAAACTCGTAGAGGATACTAAGACTCAACAAGAAGAGAGTTTACCAGAATTACCGGTAATACTTGACATGAAAGAGGATGATATTCAAACAACAAACTCTCAATCTACTGTTCAAACTCAACAAATTGCAACGAAATCAACATCTATTTCAAATAGAAATATAAAAATATCAAAAGGAACAAGCTTTAATGTAATTAACTCTACTAAAGTAAATGATTGGCAAGGTAGAGGAACAAAAATTAAATTTTATACAAAACAAGCAATAGTCAAAAGAAAATACACAATTCCAGCAAATACAATATTTACAGGTGAAATTATTGAAACTCATCAGCCACAAATAACATGCAATGGCGGACTAGTTGTAATAAGAATTAGAAGCATGCAATATAAAGGACAAACCATCCCAATTAACGCATACATTACTAAAGCTGACTCTAAAATGATTTTTTTAAACAACATAAAAGGTGATCGGACTTACTTAAAAACTATGTGGCAAAAAGGAAACTGGGGTAGGACATTATTTGGGAAAATGCTGAATCTTACAGTCAACTTAGGCGGAGATGGAGCAACTTTATTACTCTCACCATTTCCATTTGCATATGGCACAATTTGTCTAGGTCTAAATACACTTACATCTCCAATTTGTGCATTCTTCTCAAAAGGAGGGCATGTCTCAATACCTGCAGGAAGCGAATTTAGAATTAGACTCCTTGATGATGCTTTTATTAACTAAAATAAATTAACAACATTATGTTCTTCAAATCTTGGACAAGTATTCCATACAAGAGTAGGAATAATATCGCCCTCTACTCTACCTTCAAAATTACATTTACAGCATCCTTTAACCATATTTGTAGAACCATCTATCAAAGGTTGAAAATATTTGCATCTTTGACATGCTTTTAAAGAAAGTCCATAGTCATTTAATTTTTCAGATAATTCTTTTATAGCGTCTACCATGCGCAAATGATTATTTTTTGTTGTATAAGCTTTTCCTCGATTTATAAATTTTACTCTTGCAAGTCCATCATCAGAAATAAGCTCTAATTGACATTGAAAATCTTTTTTTCCATCTGTAACTATAATATTAGTAGTCATTTTCTCTATATTATGTTTTCTAGTTTTATTTTTTACAAAATTTCTAACAAATCTTATTGGAGGAAGATTCTTTAAAATATGAGCAATCGAATAAATCGGATAAGAAAATAAGTATAAATACTCTTTTGCATATATTTTTGCACTAAACAAACTCAAACAAAATGCCAATAAAAGAACTATTGACGTAATTAATATCGCAGAATAACTTACCCAAAATGGAAAATTATAAGCATGGTTAATTAATATAAGATATGCAGAAATAGTAAATAACCAATTAGGTTGAATTAATGATAAACAATACTCCCTTGAAAGCATATTTGGAGCTTGTGTAAAAGAATTCCAAAACAGATTTATTCTCTTTGAAAGCGATGGTATTCTTGAATCATAATTTTCAATATCTGTATATACTGCAATATCATCAACAAAAGCTACTTGCACATTTTCATTCGCAAGCATGAGAGTATAATTCATTTCAGAAGTCTTATCTTGGAACTCAAAAGAGCCTATTTTATTAAGTAAATCTTTTTTTATAACAAAATTATCTGTATTAATAAGATTAGTCAATCCTAATTTTGTTCTTGTAGCATATATAAATTTAGAAACATATCTTGAATAAGTAGCTCTTACTGAATCCCAAAACTTAAGTTCACTATATTCTCCAATATAATTTTTCATTGGCATGAAAACATCATATTTTGTTAAATAATAATTAATATTCAACAAAAAATCAGAATCCACATAATTTTTAGAATCTAAAAATACAAAAGCATCAAGATTTTCTAAGTCATGCAACTTTTCAGCTAATATAGAATAAGCTTGACTCTTACCGATTGGCTCTAAATTATTAACATTAATAACATTCACGTCTAAATCGGATTGCAGAGTCACATCTTGAAGGTTTTCACATTTATCTAAAATTGCATAAATTGTATAATGTCTCTTAGAATAAGATTGGTTCTTTAACTGCTTAATTAAATTCTCTAAAGTCTTAGCCTCACCTGTAGCATATACAACCACACAAAGATTTGAATCTTTAGAAGTATACTTGTCTCTTACTTTTTTAGAATGCTTAAGACTAGCAAGTGCTAAGACTATAAAATAAACAGTAAAAATTGTAATAAAAATATATAAAATCGTCATAAAAAATCCTCTTAAAAAAAGTTTACTCTAAAAAAAATAAATTCACAAATAAAAAGACTTGATTTAAAAAAATGTCTATGCTACATTAGAAATTGCCGAGGGTCAAAAGATATAGATAGTAATATTTTTGTCTGAAGGTATGAAAATTAAATGGGCTGCTAGCTCAGGTGGTTAGAGCGCACCCCTGATAAGGGTGAGGTCGGTGGTTCGAGTCCACTGCGGCCC
>CALVAL010000050.1 GCA_944325535.1 Candidatus Gastranaerophilales bacterium | reverse complement strand
CGTAAAACATGATGGGATGATTGATATTCAAAAAGATATCGTAAAATTAAGAAATGAAATCTTTGAAATAATGTCTGTACGTAATGCAGAAGGTGTTGTATCAACTTCTGACTTAGTTAAAGCAAATAAGGCTTATATTTCAGGAGTAGCTGACCTAACAGATTTAAAAAAAGAAAGAACTAAGCTCTTACACCAGCTTGCAGTATTAACAGGAGATAGTCCTAATAATATCGAAGAATATAAAAGATGTGATTATACAAAGCTTGCTTTTTCAGGAGTGATTCCTGAGACTGTAAGTTCTGATGTTATAATGAAACGTCCTGATTATATGAAAGCTGAAAAAATGCTTGAAAAAGCAGGAATTGATGTAAAAGTTGCAAGAAAAGAGATGTTACCAACTCTAAATCTCGGAGGCGGTGTATTATTTAATTCTAAACATTTTGAAAGCTTATTCACTACATCAAATATGATTTGGGGATTAGGTGGCGGAATTATTCAGCCTATATTTATGGGTGGAAAAATTAAAGCAAACTTAAAAGCTAAAAAGATTGCATATGAAAAAAGCTTGAAAAACTATGAAAAAACTAATTTAACCTCTATGCAAGAAGTGAACGATTCTTTAGTTTCAATAAATATGGATAAAGAAAAATTAGCAAAACAAAAGAAAATCCAAGAGCTAGAGAAAAAAGACTTTGAACTTTCACAACATAAATATAACGAAGGTGTAATTGCGAAGCTTGACCTAAATCAAATGGAAGAAAATCTTTTAAGCGTAAACAAAATGGTATATTCAAGCGAATTTGACTGCATGATTGATTATATAAGTTTTTATAAAGCTATTGCAGCACAAAAGGTGTAGATAAAACTCCTAGGAACGGTTCCGCATCAGGTTGTGTACTATCCCGCACACGACCTGATGCTCACACTCCTTGGGTCGGATTTGAAAAATCTCAAAAATTTGCGAGAATGAGCTTTTGTACTTTGTACAATGCTCCCGCTCTCGCCAGTCAATTTTTGGATTTTTCTGAATCCTCGTTACGTAAAACCATTGAGGATAGCTTAAAAAGTTATCCTCTTTTTTATTTAAATTTATTCCTCCCAAATATCAAAGAAATTATAAAACTGATGCGGATATTTTAGGGTATATTTTTCTAAAAATTCTACATATTTATTTTTTAGCTCTTCTACGATTTCTGATTTATTAGCTGTAGTAGGAATAAATTTTTCGATTATTACTCTATATTTTTTACCCTCCTTTACACATAAAATAAATCGAATAGGAGCTTCCATCATAAGAGCAAATTTTATTACTCCAAGTGGTAGAGCAATTTTTCTGCCAAGAAAATCTCTTTTATAGATTTTATTATTATTTTGAGCAGAGACTCTATCACCTGCCATAAAAACATTTTCACCGTTTTTTAATTTATCGGATATTAAAATCGAAGTATTTAAATCAATTTCTTCTATCGGAAATGTATCAAGTGCTACTTTTTTTTCAAACGTATTAAGAAATTTTCTGAATATTTCACATACATTTGCCTGTAAAAATACATTTACTTTTGTATTTTTATAATCCTCTAGCAAGCTTCTTAGAATTTCGACATTCCCAATATGGGTCGTTAAATAAAATACGCCCAATTCAAAATCAGAATCATTATAGACGAATTTTTCATTATCAAAGTCACCTAAAAATGATATTATTTTATCGACTAAAGAATTACCGTAATTAAAGAATTGTATCCAAGAATCTAATAAAATATGTTTACGACCTAAAATTTTAAAAAATTTTCTAGAAGCTTTTCTTCTTTCTTTAGCTGTAAAAAAAGTTATTAGCACCACAAAAAAAGCTATTATTCTTAAGATATTTTTCCCAAAGATTTTATATAGATAAAAGCTCAATATTAGTCGCTTTTCTCCGGCTCCGCTTTCTGAGAGTTGGAACCAACTTTTACGCATTTTTTACACACTCCAATAGCGTATAATCAAAAGCTCCAAGATTATCGTAAATATAGTTTATTTTTAGCCCTGATTTTTCAATAATTTTTTCCATATCAGAATAAGAATACATTTTGCTGCATCCATTTGCCATTGCTGTAAAATACAATGATGTATGAACTAGAGAGTATTTTGCACCGGCAAATCTTTGTCTGTCAATTAATGGCTCTAAAATATAGATTTTTATATCATCTGAGCTTGTTTTAACTAATCTTTTTAATATAAATTCAATCTGTCCTTTAGAAAAACAATCCAAAAACTGACTCATTAAAATTGCGCCTGACATTTTTGGAAGCTCTGATTCTTCATCCAAAATATCTGCAGCATGGAATTTGCATCCTGCAAGTTCCTCATCATTTTTTATCACTTCGATATTTTCTTTTAAATCAATCATTGTAAGATCAACTTGAGGGTTATTTTTAAGACAAATTCGTTCAAACCTGCCTGTATTTCCACCTATATCGAAGATTTTTTCACTATTTTCTATAATTTTATAAATAATATCAAAGCAATTATCAGAATAAAAATGGTCAAATTCATACCAACTTTGTTTCATTACCTCAGGTAATCTTGATAGATAAGGATAAATTGTGTTTGCTTCCGGAAATAATTTTTTTATACCATTAGGTGATGATTTTTCGAATGATGATTTTAGCTCATCTGCTCCTAAATAACAGACATCTTTTACAAAATTGAAATTGACTCGTGTCATTTCATCATATAAAAATGTTTTACCGAGCTGAGTGATATAAAAATTTTCTTCTTTTTTTTCTACTATTTCTATTGCTTCAGCGACTTCTAAAAGGGTATTTACAGTATATTCAGAAAGCTCTAAAATCTTTTGAATTTCTTCAATACTTTTAGGACTCTCATCTATAATTTTCAAAATCCCAAATTCAAGCATAGAATTTATAGCCTGAAAGCTCAAAGGTGCGAATGCTATTTTTTGAGCTTCGGTGAGTGATTTTATAATATTTTTTTTATGTTCAGCTCTATTATTCATTTCCTGATTTTATCATAAAAAGACTTAATAAATAAGAAATTGTAATCCCAATAAATAAAGTTATTCCAAGTGAGCTTATAAGTTTAAATCTTACAAATGAGAGCATTAAAAATGAAAATGCAGTTGATAAGAATGAAATAAACACAGCATCTTTAGATTTTTCGCAATTTTGGGTTCGAAAAATTGAATAATCCAAACTAAATCCTAGAATTAAAAATAGAGCCAAAATATTAAATAAATTTATTGGAATATTAAAAAGACTAATTATCGAAATAGAAAATAATATACCTAAAAGTGGTGAAATTATTATTCTAAAAGCTTGTTTTAATCCATAGTTAAAGCTCAAAAATAAATACAAAATCACAAATACTATAGGGAATAATTTTAAGCATTGTATTCTTATTTTCTTTAACTCTTTTGAAATTTCTAAAGCCGGATCTATTGCATTATCTGCATTTTCACTTGTAATAATAAATGATGTATTATTATCGAGCATAAATTTCTGTTTTAATGGGAAATTTTCTACATCATAATGAGCAAAATTTTTGTTTTCTAAAGCTTTTATTTGTGCTTGGGATAGGAATTTCCCATAAGATTTTAGATTATTTTTATATAATTCTTTAACGAGTAAAAAATTCTCTTTTTGCTTGTCAGTAGAAAAAATAAAATCACTCAAGCTGATTGAATTTTTGATATTCAATTTTTCTTCTTTTTCAAGGATTTCATTAGTATTTTTTCCGTTAATTAAGATATATTTAATATTTTTTTGCCCAAATAGTTCTTGATTAAGAGTTTCGGATTTTATCAATTCTTTTGGCGGAGTATAAAGATTTTTCAAATTATCATTGAATTTGAGGTTAAAAAATCCTAAAACTATTATTCCCAAAATTACAGATAAAATTAAAGGCTTAATTTTTGTTAAATCAAATTTTGACAAATTGTTTATCTTATAATTATTATTTTTAGATAAAATAAATACAACAAAAAGATACACTCCTAAAAGACCTGAAGCTGTAAACATTCCGATTTGTTTTAGTAATTCTATTCCAGAAAAATTTAGGATTAAAAATGCAAAGACCGTTGTCAGCATGGAATTAGTAAGACTTTTTATAAAAAGTTTATTGTTGTCATTCAAATAGTAATGCAAAGAATAATCTAAGCTTATTCCAATTAATGAAGTTGAAAAAACAAACGTCAAAATATGGATTTTATGAAAAATAATACTAGGAACAGAAAATCCCATCAAAAATCCGAAAATTATACTCGCTAAAATAGGAAAAATAATTTTATAGGATTTGAAATAGAATTTGCATAATAAAATAAGGGCTAAAGTTGAAATTATGCATATTATATTAATTTCAAGACTCGAATTTTTAGATGCCAAATAAGAATGAATAGGAGTTCCTGTAAGGTAAATTTTCCCATCATCTAATTGTTTTTGTTTATTTAAAATATTTTCTAATTCTTTATTATTTTTTATTTCAATTTGAGCAGAGCTATAAAACTTACCTTGATATTCTTTAGTCTCTGTTTCATATTTTTTTGACAAAGAATTCAAAAAATCTCCCGATAACATATATGGGTCATTACTCGGATCAGCAAGAAAAATTCCAAAAGGATTATATAGTCTTATAAGTGCATCATTTTCTATAGTTTTATAATCTTTTTTTTCTAATTGGCTTTTGATATCCTCACTCAAAAAATTTTCAGGGTAACTTCCATAAATCTTTATAACATTGCTAAAAATCGGATTATATTGTCTATATTCGTTTTTTAATTCTTCAACTCTTTGAGGGCTATCTGATTCAAAAATTATATTCAAATTTTTAGATGATAGCTGAGCAAGTTTTATTAAATTAGAATTATTATCCAAAAACGCTCTTGTAATTTCTGTATCAATACCTTTAAGGCTAAATATTCCAACAATAAAAATTATAGTTGCAGTTAAGAAAAAAATAATTTTTTTAAACATGTTTTTCCCATCTGATATTAGTTTTAGTTCCATCTTTTGTGATTATTGTCATTTTTTTTATATAGTCACTACCTGAAATTTCTATTGATTTTAAATAATCATAAGCAGGTGAATTTTTTTGTGGAACTAGACCAAGAGTCCAAGAGCTTCCTTGGTTTGTGAAAAAGAATTTGAACTCTTTTTCAAGCTTTGAATAATTCTTTTTAGAAATTGCAAGAATTATATTATTAATCTGACGATATTCTTTTGTAGTATAAGATGTTGTACTCTTTATAGGATATGTTGTATAAAAAGTTACACCAACATTTTCTTTAAATTCAAAATCTCCTGAGGATTTTAGTATTACATTTGAATTAGGAAATATTTTTTCTTGGCTGAATTTACAATTTATGCTCTCAAGCTTTGGCAAATTATTTTCAAATTCGCTAATTTTTTTAGAATAATCAAACACATTTGCAAAACCCTGCAAATTTAGCATAAAAAATATAAATAGAGCTAAAAAAATTCTAATCATTATATTCCTCAATCGCTTTTACTAATTTTTCAGGAGCTTGATATAAAGTCTCCCCTGTATTAAAATTCACTCCTATTTGCATAGTATTTGATGTAAATATTTTTTCATCATTGGAATAAATATTATATTTAATAATAATTGCAGGTTCAAGCTCTTTTAATATACATTCTACAATTAAATCCTCATCAAATTTAGCAGATTTTATATATTTCATATCCATTTTTGCAATAGGATACATAATCCCATCATTTTTCATATCATCATATGTATATTTTAATTTTCGGAACAAATCACAACGAGCAATTTCCATATACTTGATATAATTTCCATGCCAGACTACATTCATAGGATCTAAGTCAAAAAAAGGAACTTTTATTTGAGTTTTTGTAATAATATTTTTCATCAAATCCTTTCTAATAAATCATTTTTAATCGGTAAAATTCCACTTGAATATGTTTTATTTTCATCTTTGTATTTAAAACTTATTCCCGTATCTGTTTTTGTAAGTTCTAAATCAATAATTTGATTAGGCTTAATAATATTTGCAAATTTTACTCTTCTAATTTGTCCACAATGACAATCCAAATTATAAGCAAGTTTTGAGAAAAAATCTACATAAAATAACTGTACAACACCTGCTAAAATTGGTAAATCTTCAAAATGACCTTTGAAAAAATTGCTATTTCCCAAAAATATAAGCCTAAATGTTATAGAATTTTCTTCTTTTATCCTTGATAAAATCAAAGGCAAAGAAAGATTCAGCTCAAACAATTCTCTAATTTTTTCTTTATCAATTTTGCCTCTTATATTTTTCGGTATTTCATCAAAGAATTTCCATTTTTGCGGTATTTTTTCAAAATCAGTTTTGAGATGATTTTTCAAACTCTTAATCAATTCAACAGAGCCGTTTTTTAATAAAAATTCTTTACCTAAATTATTTAAAATGACTAAAGTTGCGATTTTCCCCGCAAATTCCAAACAATAACAGTCATCTATATATTCATTTTCTTTTATTTTACTCTCAAGAACATTTGCATCAATCCGCTTTTCTTGGACTTTTAATACTCTATCGCTTCTTCCTAAAAGCTCAATTTCATCTCCAAATAATTCCATTCTATCTTTTATAATCTGATGATTTTCTTTGGAATATTCAGTTAAAATTTCTGTACAATCATCTTTTAAAGCTAAAATTTTTATACCTCTAAATAATTTTAAACGCATAGACTTGTAATCTTTACGATATCCAATTGAGCCGCTTTCGCTGCTTCCGTAAATATCAATAACATCACCTGAACAAATAGATTTAGCATATTCATAAGTCTCATTTTCAAGCTTCGCTCCTGCCGTAAAAATATATCTAGGCTTAACTTCTATTTGAACATCATATTTTCTCATCGTCTCAAGAAATGATGGAGATGTTATTAAAACCGCATTTTTTATATTCAAATCCTCCGGATAATTAATCCTTTTAAGATTAATCATAAATCCTGAGTTTAAAGGAAACACAAAATGAAATTCTGCACCAAAAAGATGCTCTAATGTAGTAGTTGAAATAAATTCCAAATCCCCTTCAAGCTTGAATTCTTCCAATAAATCATTGCTTTCAATAATCAGGTTTTGAATAGTTTTTTTTACACAATTTCGTTTATCAGATGTAGAACCGCTTGTATAAAATTCAATATCATCATTATTTATTGATTTTTTAATGAGATTTATAGCTAATCGTAAATTTTCATCCTCAATATTATTTGATAGGAGTAAAGATTTTATTTCTTTAACAGGATAATTCTTATCTCCATTTTTAAAGATAATTTTTTCATCATATTCACTAGTTTTAAAATATTTTAAAAAATTATTGTCCAAAATTTTTCCTTTTATTTAACCGATAAACCAATCTATTCACTACTCACTAATCACTATTCACTAGCTTGATTTATCTTCCTAAGTCGACATCTTATAATGTATTCTATACCAAAAAATAAACCTACTAGCATATAAGAAATGAACCCGTTATATAAAATCCAAATCTCTTTTGACAAAAATACTGTTGCAAAAGAAACTAAAAAGTTTAAAAACATAAAAATAGACCAAAGATAGGTAAGATTTCTTGTATATTTTAATACCCATTCTTTTGCATCAGGCTCCATTGCTAAAGCAAACTTTTGGATAACAGTCCTTTCTTGAAAAGTTGATGAAAAAAATACAATAAACAGTCCCAAATTTACGACTACAGGATAGTATTTAAAAAATATCAAATTCGTAAAATGAAATGCAAAAATTACCAAAAACATGGTAATAAAAGGCAGGACTGCTTTAAAAAGCTTACCCAAGCAAGCCATATACAGCTTCCACTACATCATTTACAGTTCTAATTTTTTTAAACTCTTCTGGAGATAGCTTTTTATCAGTAAATTTTTGCATTCTAACCGCAATATCGACTGCATCTATACTATCCAAATCCAAATCTTCAAAAAGATTAGCTTCTAATTTTACATCGTTAGCATCAATTTCAAGCTCTTCTACAAGAATTTTTGATACTTCTGCAAAAATTTGTTCTTTAGTAACTGTACTAGCCATTTTGATTAGACCTCACTAATTCGCATAAAGTATTTACTGAATAAAAATGTTTCTTATTCTCTTCTTTATTTGAGCTTAATGTCAAATTATATTTTCTTTTTAATGCCATACCAAGCTCTAAAGCATCAATAGAGTCCAGACCTAGTCCTTCATTAAACAATGGCTCGTCATCTTTAATATCACTAGCAGAAATTTCTTCTAAAGCTAATGTTTCAATTATCAAATTTTTAATTTCGTTCCTTAATTCCATACTAAGCATTATAACATAAATTTTTTTATAAAAGCCAATCTCGCAAAAATATTATAATAATTGGAATTGATTTTTATTATATGCAATCAATCCTTCTTTTTGTAATTTAGATAACTCAAAGCTCATTGCACTTCTATCTACATTCAAATAATCTGCTAAATCTTGACGATTAAAACTTATTGAAAACTTATTTGAATGATTTTTTTGAGCCTCATTAGAAAGATAAGTCATTAATTTATCTCTAATCGTTTTTTGGGAAACATTTTCTATTTTTTGGATTAATTCAATATTTTCTTTACTCAATATTTGAAACAAATTATTTATTAACACCTTGTGTCTTGAACAAGCGTTTTGACACATTGATGTACATTTTTCATACCCTAAAATCAATACAAGCGTATCTTCTACAGTAATAGCATCAACACTTGATTCGATATCTTTTGAGCCGACAAAAGAAAGCGCAAGATTATCGTTTTTTCCTAGCCTTGAAATAATAATTCTTCTTCCCCAATAAGAATCTTTTTCAATATTTACTGCACCATCTAGTATCAAATAAATATTAGAAATCATATCTCCTTGTCTTATTATCATTTCTTCTTTTTCATATTTTCTTACTCTTGCATTAAAACACTCTAAAAGTCCCTTAAGCTCCTCATCATTCATACCGTAAAAAACAGGAGAATTTTTAATCTGATTATAATATTTTTCTAATCTTTCCATATATTTACCCTTTAAAATAAAAATTTTTCTCTTCGTTGTAAAAACAACGGAAATGTTGTTAAACATAGTCTATAATAAAAATGTAAAAAGTTAAAGAAAATAATTTAATAAATAAAAGGAGATCTAAAAATGGCTACTCAACAAGAAGAAAACTTAATCAATTTATTAGACGGATACGTAGAAAAAGGCGGACATCATTTAAATGTAAACGTATTCAATCGTGATACATTGTTAGATGCTCAAGCTCATCCTGAAAAATACCCACAATTAACAGTTAGAGTATCAGGATATGCTGTAAACTTTATTAAATTAACTAAAGAGCAACAGGATGATGTTATTTCAAGAACTTTCCACAATTCACTAGGGGGATAAAACGGAGTTTTATCTCTCCTAATAAAAAATGAGGAGTATACTTTTAATCAGGGAAAATCTCCCTCCAAACCAATATAACTTAAATAAAACCATGTCTTGGGGCTAATAAAAGCCCCTTTTATATTACTTTATTTTGGATATTACCTAATAAAAATTCAGAAATGTTATTCATAGTAGTATTAAGAATCCTTTGAATTGCCTCTTTAGAATTATAAGCAGTATGAGGCGTAATTATTACATTATCAAGCTGAAATAGTCTTGAATTTATTATTGTCTGCTCCAGTGTAAGTTTATCAAGACGATTAATTCCTACAATATAATCAAAATCTGTAATTGTCTCTTCTTTTTCTAGGACATCTAGCCCTGCACCTGCAATTTCTTTTGATATAAGAGCATTATACAATGCTTGAGAATCGATTAATTCCCCTCTGCCTGTATTAATAATTATTGCAGTATTTTTCATTTTTTTAAAAGCATCTTCATTAAACATATGATAATTATCTTTAGTAAGCGGAGCATGAATAGAAATAAAATCGGATTCTTTTAATAATCTTTCAAAATCTACATATTCATATTTTGTTTTTAGCTCTTCCTTTTCGTATTTATCATAGCCAAGAATTTTCATATCTAGAGCATTAGCTATTTTAGCAAAAGCTGAACCTATAGCACCTAGACCTACTATCCCAATCGTTTTTCCTGAAAGCTCAGTCCCTATAAGATTATTTGGTGTAACTTTTCCGTTTTTATATTCATTATAAGAATCCGTAATTTTTCTTGAAACATCAAGCAAAAGCCCAAGTGCAAATTCTGCTACGGTTATGTTCCCGTAGTTTGGTGAATTAACAACTGCGATATCGTTTTTTTTACAATATTCAATATCAATATGATTGAATCCAACTGAGCGTAGGGCGATTAATTTAAGATTCTTGAATTTTTCTAGGACCTTTGCACTTACTCTTGAAGTTGTAAACACTGAAATTATATCAGCATTATAGTATTCAGGATTGATGTTATTCATTTCATTGAGTGGTGAATATACAAGCGCAAAATCATAATTAGCATTTGCTGTTATTAAAAACTCTTTTTCGTAGTCTTCTACGTCAAAATATACAATTTTCATAAATATTCTCCTCGTCAAAGTCATTTTATTGAGCAAGAATATTTTTTTCAATTAGATTGATAAACTATATTTCAACATCTCCTTTATAAGCACAAGGAATCCCTTCTTCTTTTAAATAATTCATTCCCCACTTATTAAGCTCAATAATCGCAGGAATAAGAGTCTTGCCTCGTTCAGTTAAAGAATATTCAGTCTTAGGAGGTACTACCGGATAGAGTTTTCTAATAATTATTCCATCGCGCTCAAGCTCTTTTAGCTGTTGAATAAGCATTTTCGGAGTCGCATGAGAAATTAACTTTTGTAGTTCACTATATCGAAGTGTTTTATTTATTAAATGACCAATTATTACTCCCTTATATTTACCTCCGATTATTTCCATTGTAACTTCTAGGGGACATTGATATTCATCTTTTTTCCTTTTTGTCATTATTAAATTCCTTACTTACTAATTAGATACTATTATACAAAAAAGTTAGTATTGCACAAAATAGTAAATTCTTGATAAAAAGTAAATGGTAGTTTAGACTCATTCTAGGAGGTAATTCTATGCAAATAACTCAAATCAGAAACGCGACAATTATTATCAATTATAACGATACAAAATTTTTAATCGATCCTTGGCTAGGTCCTAAAGAATATATGGAAGGATTTGATTCTGGTGTTAATCCTGAAATTAGACAGCCTCGAGTAGAGCTTCCTTTTTCTATCGAAAAAATTGTCGATGTAGATGCAGTAATTATTACTCATATCCATCCCGATCATTGGGATGATTATGCAAAAAATGCTTTGGATAAAAATTTAAAAATCTTTGTTCAATCTGATATTGATAAAGATTTTATGCAGAATTTAGGGTTTAATAATGTCGAAATTTTAACTTTTGAAGGGAATGAGTATAGTAATATAAAATTATATAAAACTCCCGCTCAACATGGCAGACGAGAGGTTGTAAAACCGGTATGTGAAAGTGTTGGAATGCCATATGATAGTATGGGAGTTATTTTTAAATCCGAAAATGAAAAAACATTATATCTTGCAGGAGATACAATTTGGTGCCCAGAAGTTGGAGATACAATAAAAAAATATACTCCTCAAACAATAATTGTAAATGCTTGCGGAGCAAGAATAATAAACGGTGAACGTTTGATTATGGATATTCATGATTTAGAGGAAGTAATAAAAGCAGCTCCAAATTCTACAATCATTGCAAGTCATATGGATACAGTAAGTCATCTTACAGTTACAAGAGCAGATTTAAAAAATTTGAAGGCAAAAGAAGAATTAAAAAATCTATTAATTCCAGATGATGGTGAAACACTAAATTTTTAAGAAAATACCATAATTCAAGTCTTGCGTTTTTTAAATTAACAATTTCGGTTTGGCACACTTGCTCTATCGAAATTGTTTTTTAGTAAGTAGGTCTGCATTACTATGCTGAGAAATAATTTTGTCGTCGGATTGGTAAATCCAATCTACTTTCTCTCAGCTTGAAGTGATTATAAATTTTATGATAAGATTGCTTAATAGGAGCTATTTTGTGAAAGATTTAAATAAAGGTGAAATAGTTATATACACTGATGTAAGCGGACATTACAAAGTAGATGTTATACTACAGGATGATACAATGTGGCTAACTCAAAAACAGTTGGAAGAATTATTTCAGACAAGTCGAACTTCAATCGCAAAACACATCAAAAATATTTTAAAGGAAGAAGAACTTGATGAAAAATCAACTTGTGCAAAAATTGCACAAGTTCGAAAAGAAGGTAGCAGAAACATTACAAGAGAGATTACCTATTATAACCTTGATATGATATTAGCTGTTGGCTATCGTGTAACATCTAAAGTTGCAACACACTTTAGAAAATGGTCAAATACTATTTTAAAGGAATATTTGACTAAAGGATATGCAATAAATGAAAAAAGAATAAAACAACAACAGGAGAGTATAGAAGCTCTTAAGACTAGTGTTGACTTACTCACAAGAAGTTTAACAAATCAGCTTGAAAATATTGAAGAAGCTAAAACTGTTGCAAAAATATTAAATAATTTTGCTCATGGACTTGATTTATTAGATAATTTTGACCATAAAACCCTTGATACTAAAGGAATGACAAAAAAAGAAGCTGTTAAAATATCAACAAATGAGTTTTTGCAAATTGTAAAAGAAATGAAATCGGAATTTGCATCAGATGTATTTGGAAATCCTAAAGATGAAAGTTTTGATAGCTCTGTTAATCAAATTTATCAAACTTTTGATGGTGATGAGCTATATCCGACATTAGAAGAAAAAGCTGCAATGTTACTTTATTTAATCACAAAAAACCACTCATTTTCTGATGGTAACAAACGTATTGCAGCAAGTTGCTTCCTGTATTTCTTAGAAAAAAATGGGATATTATATAAAGAAAATAAACCTATTATAGATAATTCAACATTATTTGCACTAACTGTTTTAATAGCAGAAAGCAATCCTAAAGAAATGGAGACAATGAAACAAATTGTTGTGAGTGTTTTGAATAATGTCATAAAATGAATGTATTATAATTAACTAATTTGCAACTTCAACAACATAACTTATTTTTTATAAAACAGTAAGTAGGTCAGCATTACTATGCTAACTAATAATTTTATTGTCGGATTTATCAATCCGACCTACTTTCATTTTGCAAAAATTCCTTCGCACTTTGCTCATAGGTCGCTGAACCCTTACAATGCTTCGAATTAGGGTTCTTCGTCCTTTTATAGAGTAGTTTTACTTTGAGGCAGACTTGTAGAATAAATTTAAACAATGGTAAGTAATTTGTCTGCCGACAAGATGTTCTTTTCTTTTTGTTTACTTTTTCTTTACTAAAAAGAAAAAGTAAATGTCGAAGAAGGGACTTTCTTGCTCACTCGCATTAAACGAGTCTGCGAGTTTTGCTTCAAGTCTTCGACTTTTGCAAAAACTCTCCGCTCTCTGCTCATTCGCGCTCGAACCTTTAAAATGCTTCGCATTGGGGTTCTACGTCCCACATACGCATATTGTATAAATACAAAATGTCGAAGAAGGGACTTTCTTGCTCTCTCGCATTAAACGAGTCTGCGAGTTTTGCTTCAAGTCTTCGACTTTTGCAAAAACTCTCCGCTCTCTGCTCATTCGCGCTCGAACCTTTAAAATGCTTCGCATTGGGGTTCTACGTCCCACATACGCATATTGTATAAATACAAAATGTCGAAGAAGGGACTCGAACCCTCAAGGAATATCCACATGAACCTGAATCATGCGCGTCTACCAATTCCGCCACTTCGACAGATATTAATTGTACACATTTTCCGATTAGCGTTGGACTCAACTGGCGGAAAGGAGCTCTCGCTCCCCTCCTTCCGAAACTTGACATTTAGTCAACTTTCGGTGGAGTCCTTGCCACTTCGACAGATATTAAATTGTCACCCATCACGCCTAGCGTTAGATTCACTGTGGCGGATGTGCTTCGCACCCTCTCCTCGAACGTGACATTTAGTCACCTTCTCGTCGGCAGAGTGCCACTTCGACACAATATTAATAATATCAAATTTATTCGACTATATTATATAAGATAATTTAACACCAATGCAATACACCTTTCCTATTTTTTCGTAATATTTCTTAAAATTAGACTGTTTTTTTTTATATGTTTGTTTTAATATAAACCAAAATATATTTTTTATATCACGAGTGACATAAATTATTTTATTTTCTAGTGTAGAGTAAATGGTGAAAAGGAGGGTATATGAAAATATCACCAATTAAAAGTTTTACAAATTTTTCTAAACCATCTTTTAAAGGTTATGAAACTGACTATGTCAAATATAAAGGAGAGGATTCACTCAAAGAATCTAAATTTTGGCACAAAAATTCTAGTATTGATAAAACATTAGGCTCATACCATTTAAACCAAACTGGAAGAGTATATTATGCATCTCCCCTTGAGCCTGTTTCAGATGCAATCAAAGATAGAGTAGATTATGTAGTTTATGATAACGAGCCTGCTTATCCTAAAATTGATGATATTGAAAAAAATTACTTAGGTAACAACAGAAAAAATTATAGAGAAGATTTTGAAGAAGTTAGAAATTATTACTACCGCAGAGAAATGGGTGGATACGCAAACAAAGCAGATGCTCAATACCAACAATGGCAAGCAGCAGAATGCACAGGCTTTTATGATAGAGCAGGAGATGCTAGATTTAGAAAAGAAAGCCTTGAAGATAAAGTTTCTTCTATCGAAAACGAAATCAAATCTAAAAAAAGAGAAATAGGTATCTTCGAAGTTGATGTAAAAAAATTCGAAGAACAAAAAAATACAGTAGAGCTTAAAAAGAAAAATTTCAGCGCTAAAAACGAAAAATACTACGAATTAAGTACTTTATCAGAAAAAGCCCTTGAGAAAGATCTTACAGAAAGTAATTTTATACATTCTCAAATTGCAAAAATTCGCAACTCTATCGAAAAATGCCAAGCAGATATAAAAGCTTA
>CALVAL010000049.1 GCA_944325535.1 Candidatus Gastranaerophilales bacterium | reverse complement strand
TCAATTTAGAAGTCTTTTGTTCCTCTAATCAATATTGATTGAGGTGAAAAATTTTTTTCTAAACTATTTAATTTTTGAGGGGATTTTTTTAATAAAAAGATAATAACTTATTCTTAACTTCTAAACTTAATTTTTATCCCCATCCTGCCCTTCCCCAACAGGGGAAGGGAACTCTAATATTCAATTATTTACATAAATTTGTATAGTAAAAAGTCTAAAATTTCTTCTAAACTTATAAACTACTCAACTTATCAACTTTATTATTAATTATAATTTAATACATCATGATAAAATTAATTATTTTTTAATTATTTCGCTAACCTACTATCTATACCCCTTTTATTTACCCCTCACAGTACGTAGCTTGATTTAATAATTATTTTATAGTTTATATATTTAGTGAGCTAACTGGAATTAATATGGCAACTAATTTTGAATTTCTAAAAAAAATAGATAAAAATTTATATACAATAATTAGCGAAGCAGAGCTTCTTTATCGTGATGAATACTTCGAGCAATGTATGGTACAGACAAGAAGATTTGGAGAATCACTCTGCAAAAATGTTCTTGGCTCAAAAAGAAGAGGAGAAAGAACTTTTGATGATATGCTTGCTACATTAAAAGATAATATTACAGGTGAAGAGCAAGAAAAAGAATTTATTGATGACCTGTATTTCCTTAAAAAAAATGGAAATTCCTCTGCCCATTCTACTACTGTAAAAAAAGAAGGAATGTTAGCTCTTGAATGTCTGCAAAGAGCTTTTGAAGCTGCAATTAATTATTGCGTATATTTTACAGGAGCTAGCTCCAACATATTAAAACTCCAATATGATACAGAATTACTCATCACAGGTATAAAAACTAAAAAAACACTTGCTGAAAAATATCAAGAGGAAAAGTTAAAGTCTGAAAAGGCAAAAAAGATATCACAAAAGAAATCTTCTAAAAATAAAAAACAAGATTATATTCCACAATCATATGTAATGAAAACTTCTAAAAAGAAAAACAAAAAGCCTATTTTTTGGATATTTACAGGAATTTCTCTTGCTTTTTCAATAATTCTATTATTAATAATTTCTTTTTTGATTTAACGTTCTTTCTTTTTGAATAGTCTCTTTTAAATATTTATTCATTAGCTTTAATTTATAATCAAATTTACAGTTTTGTACTAAAAACATTTTTAATTTTATAGCAGTCTTAATATTAGAAAAGCTTAATTCATCCTTTAAAATCGAACACATTTCGTTATTATAAGCTTTAATTTCAGACATTATTGCATATCTAAATGACTGAAGTATATTGGATCTTTCCTCAAGAGGAATTCTATCAAGGAGTCTTTCAATAGTAGATTTTATCTCTTTTTTAGATATATTTGAATTCAAGTCCCTTAATAAAAATCCATATAATGTATCTCTAATATCAAGAACATCATTATTTTCTTGTGTCGATTTTTTTGGAATTCTAAATAAAATCATTTTGGGATGAAATAATTTATCTATCAAATGACTTGTCTCATGCAAAATACTGTATTTTGCAGGGATTTCATTTTTTTGATTTATTCTAAAAGCAAACTGATATTTTTTTACCATTATTAAAGCTGAATCTTTCAAATATTCAGCACCGCATTTTACCCCAAAACTTGCTACAACACCTTTGTTATTCTGATTTTTCACAATATCATAATTCACTTTAAATGGAAATAATGTATTTTCTATAGCTTTTTTAAAACTATCAACAGTACAAATTTTACCTTTAGAGTTTTTATTCAACTCACTATGAAAAAACTCATACATTTTTTGAGCCTTTTTATCTCGAGCCTTTACATTACCTTTTATAAAACTAAAAGGTAGCCTTAAATCCTTTGAAATAACCTCTTTTATTTTCATATTAAGTATAAAACCCAAAATGAAAAATTTTGCTATTCAAAATAATTACGGATAATTTTTTCTATTTTTATAGAAGCGGTACCATCACCATAAGGATTTTGAGCTTTTAGACGAGTATTTTCTTTACTATCGGCTAAAACTTTTTCGCTCTCTAAAAGTATCTTATCATAATCAGCACCGACAAGTTTTGATACACCTGCCTCTATACCTTCTTTTCTTTCTGTCTCATATCTCATTACAAGAGTTGGACAAGCAAAAGATGGAGCCTCTTCTTGGATACCACCAGAATCTGTTAATATTAGTTTTGCATTTTTCATCAAGTAAACTAAATATGGGTAATCCAACGGTGTTAATAAGTTAATATTTTCAAACATTCCTAAACGTTCATGAATCTTATTTTTAACATTAGGATTTGGATGTACCGGAATTACAAAAGTATGATCAGAATATTTTTTAGCTAAATAAGAAATGGCCTCAATTATTCTATCTATTCTTTCTCCATGATTTTCTCTTCTATGAGCAGTAATTAAAACAAGCTTATCATCAATTTTTATACCTTTTTCTTCTTCAAAGAATTTTCTTGAATTTTCAATAACTTCATCTGATAAACAGAATAACGCGTCAATTACTGTATTACCGACAACATGTATTTTATTTTCTGAAATATCTTCTTTTAATAAAGCTTTTTTATTAACATCTGTAGGTGCAAAATGCAAGGCAGCAACCCTTGATGTCATCTGACGCATAACCTCTTCTGGAAAAGGCTCGTAAATATCATAAGAGCGCAGCCCAGCTTCTACATGGAACACAGGTATTTTATGATAAAAACTCGTCAAAGCTCCACATAAAACTGTCATTGTATCACCTTGAACAATCGTTGCATCAATTTTATTTTCTTGAAAAACCTTATCAAGTGATGTCAAAATCCTAGCTTGCACAGAAGATAATGACTGATTTTCCCTCATACAATCCAAGTTAATATCAGCCTTTAAACCAAAGTATGCAAGAGTTTGATTAGAAAGTTCTTTTTGCTGTTCTGTATTACAAATAATAACATTATAATCTTGCGGATACTTTTTAAGCTCTAATATTACAGGTGCAAGTTTAATGATTTCCGGACGTGTTCCAAATATAAAAATTATGTTTTTCATAAAATTTATTATACAACAAAAGTTTTTTTTGTTATACTCTATGAAGTGGAAGTAAATAAGTTATATAGTTAAGGAGAGATAAAAATGCGTCAAAGACCACAAGAACAAGATAAAATGGAGCGTCGTCACAATTTTCTTCCTGTAGAAGAAAATTTAACTCCTGAACAAGTAAAAGCAGAAGCTGCACGTTGTTTAACTTGTAAAAATCCTCAATGTGTAAAAGGATGCCCTGTAAACATTAAGATTCCTGATTTTATAAAAGCTTTAAAAGAGGATGACTTGGAAAAAGCTGGTGAAGTTATCCGTGAGACAAGTATGCTTCCTTCTGTCTGTGGTCGTGTATGTCCTCAAGAAAGACAATGTGAAGGTAAATGTATTTTAGGAATAAAAGGCGAAGCAATTGCTATCGGCGCATTAGAAAGGTATGTTGGAGATAATACAGCTGCAAAAGAAACACCAATTGTTCCATCTGGTAAAAAAGTAGCAATTGTTGGTTCAGGATGCGCTGGAATTACAGCAGCTTCAGATTTAAGAAAAGCTGGACATGACGTAACTATCTTTGAAGCTCTACATAAATTTGGCGGAGTTCTAAGATATGGTATTCCTCCATTTAGACTTCCAAGAACAGTTCTAGATAGAGAAATCGATTCATTGAAAAAAATGGGCGTGAAATTCGAAAAGAACGTTATTGTAGGAAAATCAATCACACTAAAACAACTAAAAGAAGATGGATTTGATGCTATATTTATTTGCTCAGGTGCAGGCCTTCCTAAAATGATGAATATCCCAGGAGAAAATTTAAATGGCGTATTCTCTGCAAACGAATTCTTAACTCGTGTTAACTTAATGCAAGCTAACCAAGATGATACCGCAACACCTCTTAAAGTTGGTAAATCTGCAGCAATTATTGGCGGAGGTAATGTAGCTATGGATGCTGCAAGAACTGCTGTCAGAGTTGGTTTCGAAAAAGTTTACATTGTATATCGTAGAACAGAAGCAGAACTTCCAGCTAGATTAGAAGAAATTCGCCACGCAAAAGAAGAAGGTGTTATATTCCAATTCTTACACGCACCTAGTGAAATACTTGAAAAAGATGGCTATGTTGCTGGTATGAAATTCGAAATAATGGAATTAGGCGAACCAGATGAATCTGGAAGAAGAAAACCTGTAGGCACAGGTAGATATACAGAACTAGATGTTGATACAGTAATTGTTGCACTAGGTACTGGTCCTAACCCTATTATCCAAAAATCTGCGCATATGGACGGACTAGACTTTGTTACAGACAAAAAAGGCTACTTCACAGTAGATGAAGAAACTCGTGAAACATCCATACCAACAATATTTGCAGGTGGAGATGTAGCTCCAGTAGGTGCGTCAAACGCAATTAATGCAATGGGTGCAGGTAAAAAGGCGGCTAAGGCGATAAACGAATATCTTGAAACTTTATAAGAATAATTGAAAATAAAAGGGTTGGATTATATTTACAACCCTTTATTTACAAAAAAATAATTGCATGCTATATTTTAATAGAGAGAAAATAGATAGTTAAAACTATCTTATATAAATGAGGGCTTAATTAAGATGCTTATTGAAAAATATTTGGAAGTCGTAGTTAAACAAAGAGGTAGCGATTTACATATTTCTGCCGGCTTACCTCCTGTCGTTCGTATAGACGGTAACCTACAAAGAATGGATGTTCCTGCTCTAAAACCAGAAGAAGTAGAATTATTGCTATTTCCTATGTTAAACAAAGAACAACGTCGTAAATTAGAACAAGACTGGGAATTAGATTTCTCATATGGAATTCAAGGACTTAGCCGATTCAGGGTAAATATATACAAAGATAGAGGCAACTATGCAGCAGCATTCCGTGTTATTGCATCAAAAGTGCCATCTTTCAAGGAATTAGGACTTTCAGATACAGTAAGAAAAATTGCAGAAAAACCTCGTGGATTGGTCCTTGTAACAGGGCCTACAGGTTCAGGTAAATCTACAACACTTGCTGCAATGATTAATTATATTAATGAAACAAGGTCTGAACATATTTTAACAATCGAGGATCCTATCGAGTTTATTCACCCTTCAAAACGTTCAATCATTCACCAAAGAGAATTAGGTCAAGATACAAGAAGTTTCGCAAATGCATTAAAATCAGCACTTCGTGAAGACCCTGATATCATACTTGTAGGTGAGATGCGTGACTTAGATACAATCAGATTAGCACTAACGGCTGCTGAAACAGGCCACTTAGTTTTCGGAACATTGCACACATCTTCTGCATCACAGACTATTGACCGTATAATTGACGTTTTCCCTGAAGGACAACAACAACAGGTTCGTGTACAATTATCAAACTCTCTTGTTGCAGTATTTTCACAAACTCTTCTACCATTACTTCAAGCAGATGGTACAAAACAAGGTCGTGTTATGGCTCAAGAAGTTATGTTGGTAATACCAGCTATTGCTAACTTGATTAGAGAAGCAAAAGCTGCTCAAATATATTCTACAATGCAAACAAACTCTGGTTTTGGTATGCAAACACTTGAGATGGCATTGAGAGATTTATATATGAGAAAGAAAGTTACTCTAGAAGATGCACTTGCTCGTTCAAGTCGACCGGAAGAGTTCAAAAGAGGATTACAAAATTCATAATTACGGAAAGCGAGTAAACCTCGCTTTTTTGTTGATTTAAAAACATTTTTGTAATAAAGTAATCATGTATATGTTTAAGCTTTAAAAAAAGGAGGAAGCTATATTATGCAAACATATGGTATTGAAAAATTAGGAATTACAGGTCCTAAATCAATTTATCGTAACTTAACACCTGCTCAATTAACAGAAGCAGCATTAAGAAGAGGCGAAGGAAAATTAAGTAACAAAGGTGCTTTAGTGGTAACTACTGGTAAATATACTGGTCGTTCTCCTAAAGATAAATTCATTGTTGATACTGATGGTATTCACAATGAAATCGCTTGGGGAAAAGTTAATAGACCTATCAGCAAAGAAAAATTTGATTCAATTAAAGGTAAAATTATTAACTACTTAAATTCTCAAGAAGAAGTATTCATTTTTGATGGTTTTGCTGGTGCAGATAAAACTTACACTCAAAAATTCCGTGTAATTAACGAAATGGCTAGCCAAAACTTATTCATTCACCAATTATTAATCAGACCAACAGCTGAAGAATTAGCTAATTATGGTGAAGCTGATTATACAATTTACTGTGCTCCTGGTTTCAAATGTAATCCGGAAGTTGATGGTGTAAATTCAGAAGCTTGTATCGCTATCGATTATGAAGCTCATGAAATCATCATTTGTGGTTCTCAATACTCAGGCGAAATCAAAAAATCAGTATTCGCAACTATGAACTATGTAATGACTAAGAAAAATGTTCTTCCAATGCACTGTTCAGCTAACATGGATCCTGAAACTCATGAAACAGCTGTATTCTTTGGTCTATCAGGTACTGGTAAAACTACTTTATCAGCTGATCCTAACAGAAAATTAATCGGTGATGATGAACACGGTTGGTCTCCAGATGGCGTATTCAACTTCGAAGGTGGCTGCTATGCTAAATGTATTCACTTAACAGAAGAAAATGAACCAGAAATTTATAACGCTATTAAATTTGGTTCTTTAGTTGAAAATGTTGTTATGAACGATGAAACTCGTGAATTTGATTTTGAAGATGATTCATTAACTGAAAATACTCGTGTTGGTTACCCAATCGATTATATCAACAATGCTGAAATCCCTTCAAAAGGTGGAATACCAAAAGTTGTTATTTTCTTAACAGCTGATGCATTCGGCGTATTACCTCCAATCTCTAGATTAGACAAAAACGCTGCTATGTACCACTTTGTAACAGGTTTCACTTCTAAATTAGCAGGTACTGAACGTGGTATTACAGAACCTCAACCTACATTCTCAACATTATTTGGGGAACCATTCATGCCAATGGATGCATCAGTTTATGCTCAAATGTTAGGTGAAAAATTAGAAAAATATGGTACAAAAGTTTACTTAGTAAATACAGGATGGGCTGGCGGTTCAGCATCATCTGGTGCTAAGAGAATGAAATTAGCTTATACACGAGCTATGGTAACTGCAGCATTAAATGGTTCATTTGATTCTATCGAATTTAAGCACCATGATGTATTTAATGTAGATTACCCTACATCTTGTCCTAACGTTCCTGCTGAAATGTTAGATGCACGTGGTATGTGGACTGATAAAGCTGCATATGATGCACAAGCTAACAAATTAGCTCAAATGTTTGCTGATAATTTCGCTGCTAAATATCCAAATATGCCAGCTGAAATTGTTAATGCAGGTCCTAGAGCTACTGCTAACGTTTAATAATTAATACTTATTAAATATTGATTAAGCCTTCTTGGATATCAAGAAGGCTTAATTTTTTCAAAACTATCTTCACTAAAAATAGATTTTATTTATATATTTATAACTCTTGCTTTTCTTTTTGTTTTACGTTACAAATCTCTTTTAATTTATCAACAGTGCTTATAATATCATCAAAATCAATGATATTACGATAGAGCTTTACAAAACGTTTTTTATATCCAAACTCATCATCTAATTCATTTATAAATTTATAAAGCTCTTCTCTTTTTGCCTCTTCGCAATTATCACATTCTAAATCTTTGACTAAATTATTAAAGCGCTCAATTTTTGCATCTTCTATTTTTTCAAAATTTTTATCAATAAAATTCTGAATCTGCTCAAGCTCAAATTTTAAATCTTTTCGCATTTTAAAACTCCTTATTCTATACACCTGAAACTTATATCGGCATATTTTTATAAAACTTTAGAGTTTTAAACAATTTATTTACAAAAATTTACACCACGAGTTTGCAGAAAAATTGCCATTTTTCTCGCAAACTGCGGGGAACGGTTTCGCATCAGGTTGTGTGCTATCCCACACACGACCTGATGCTCACACACCTAAGGTCGGATTTGAAAAATCTCAAAAATTTGTCAATTTTTGGATTTTTCCGCATCCTCCCACTAAAACTTTATAAGATATCTAAAGGATCAACATCTACTGCTAAACGAATGTCTTTTGGCATTGTAATTTTATTTAAAAATTTAGAAACAAAATCATGACCTTTTTGTGACAGTTTATTTTTTATGAGAATCTGGAACCTATATAGTCCGTTAATTTTTTCTATAACACAAGGTGTAGGGCCTAATGTCTCAAGATACTCACCAAAACCAAACTTTTCAGTCATTGTATTAAGTCTTAAAGCTATTTCCATAGCAGATTTTTCTGCCCTAAATTGATTTTCAGAAGATAAAATCAATCTTATAATTTGACTAAAAGGAGGGTAATCGAATTCCTGGCGTGATTTTATTTCTGTTTCAAAAAATTTTTCATAATCTTGCGATTTTGCAGTTTGAAATGCATAAAAATCAGGATTATATGTCTGAAATAAAACTTTTCCCTTAAATTCGCCCCTTCCAGCTCTTCCTGCAACCTGAGTCAGTAATTGAAAACCTCTTTCTGATGCCCTATAGTCAGGAATATTAAATCCAGAATCAGCACTTAAGACTCCTACCAATGTAACATTTGGATTATCTAGTCCTTTTGCAATCATTTGAGTTCCTACTAGAATATCAATATCCCCTTTTTGAAATCTGTTTAAAAGCTCTATATGAGCATTTTTTCTAGTTAAAATATCACTATCAATTCTTTCTACTTTTGCATCTGGATATAATTCTTTTATTAAAACTTCAATTTTTTGAGTTCCTACTCCTGATGTTGCAAGAGCATCACTTCCACATTGAGGACAAAAATCAGGGAAATGCATCTCTTTGTTACAATAATGACACTTTAGAGTTTTTGTGCTTGCATGCCAGATCATTGGTATAGAACAGTCAGTACATTCTACTACTGTTCCACAAGCTTTACATTGAGTGTAAGTAGAATATCCACGTCTATTCATTAATAAAATGACTTGCTGTCCCCTTTCCAAAGTCTCTGTTATTTCAGTTTGCAAAGGCTTTGAAATAATCCCCCTATAAGCTGCTCGACCATACTCCTGCATATTAATAACTTGAGGCTTTGCAAGTGGAGAATTATTAAAACGATGTCTCATTTCAAATAGATTATTGTTATTCGTTGCATAATAATATGTAGAAACATCTGGGGTCGCAGAGCCTAAGAGTAGCGGTGCCTGATGGAATTGAGCTAAACGTCTTGCAACAACTCTTGCATCATACCTTGGTGCTGGAGTTGTTTGTTTATAAGCCCCCTCATGCTCCTCATCAATAATTATTAGTCCTATATTTTGAAGAGGCGCAAAGACTGCAGATCTTGCTCCTGCAAGAATTTTTATTTCATCTCTATAAAGCCTTTGCCATACATCATATTTTTCACCATCTGAAATACTACTATGCCATATTGCAACATCTTTTATCCCAAACTTCCTTGCCAAACGCTTTGTAAGCTGAGAAGCTAGAGCGATTTCCGGAGCTAAAAATAAAACGTTTTTACCTGAATCTATAACATCTTTTATTAGCTTAAAATAGACTTCAGTTTTACCTGATGCTGTTACACCATGCAACAAAATTGGATTAGGCGACTTTAGCTTTGCTTTAATTCCTTCATAAGCTATAATTTGTTCTCCTGCCAGTTCAAACAATGGCTCTGTTTCTACATCTTTAAAAATTGATAGTGGATTTCTATAAACATATTCTGTATCGATCTTTACACAACCTAGACTCTCCAATTTTTTCATCGTAGCTCTAGTAGTTTTAGCCTCTTCCTCAAAATCTATTAACGAAGCTTTTCCTTTTTGTTTTAGTAATTGAAGTATTTCTCTTTGTCTTTTTGTAAGCTTTTCTACATCATCTTTAATGAAAGATACTGATTGTTCCACCTTGGCATTTTTTTCTATTAGCTTCATCGGCAAAGCTGCATTTAATACCGTCACAAAATCTGTACAATAATAATTAGCAACCCATTCAAGTAGTTTTAAATATTTGATAGAAAATAAAGGAGTCTCATCAATAATTTTATTGATTTTTTTTACTCTAAAGTCTCCTGGTAGATAATCAGAAAATCCAACAACAAATGCATTAATAAGCCCCTGACGACCAAAAGGAACTAACACAGCTTGTCCTATTTGGATAACATCTTTCATCTCATCAGGAATTAAATAACTAAAAGTCTTAACTCCTAAACCTTTTATATTAACTAAAACTAATGCATATTTCATTAACTATTATTATACTCTAAAAATCCTAATGCCCGATCTTTAGCAATGCAACTCCGAATAATATTAACAATACTCCAAAAGCTCTCATTAAACTAAACGTATCATGAAAAATTATAACACCCAATGCAAAAGTACAAGCCGCACCAATTCCTGTCCATACGGCATAAGCAGTCCCTACAGGAATTTCTTTTTGTGCAAAAAACAAAAATACACCACTTAGAGTCATTGCTACTATTGCAAAAATTATCCATAAATACTTTGAACTGCTTAATGTTGCCATTTTAAGCCCGAATGGCCAACCTACTTCAAATATTGCTGCTATAAATAAATAAAACCATCCCATATAAAACCTCCCTATTTTTCAATTAAAAATTTTTCTAAAACTTCTAATGAGCGCTTTGCAAGCATTTCATTTTTAAGCTTTTTATTTTTTCTCTCTTTTTTAGGAAGTTCAATCGGCGGTAAAATTCCCCAGTTTGAATTTATAGGCTGAGGAGGTAAATGTTTTATTTTATCCTCTTTAACTCTTATCAAATGAGCCTCATCAGAAATATAATTTGCTAAAGCACCTAAAATTGTCTCTTTAGGAAGAATAATGAGCTCTTCATTATTCAAATATCTAGCCATATTAATTCCGACCAAAAGTCCACTTGCAATAGATTCAGTATACCCTTCCGTACCAGTAATTTGACCGGCAAAAAATAGCCCTTTACGCTTTTTAGTCTCCAAGGTTGGATTTAAAACTTGAGAGCTATTGATAAAGGTATTTCTATGCATAACTCCATATCTTACAATACTTACATTTTCAAGACCTGGAATTGATTGTAATAGATCTTTTTGAGCCCCCCATCTTAAATTCGTTTGGAACCCGACTAAATTAAATAAAGTCTTTGCTGAATTATCTTGTCTTAGCTGAACTACAGCATAATTTTCAATACCGGTTCTTTTATCTATAAGTCCAACAGGTTTCATTGGTCCGAAACGTAGGGTATCTACGCCTCTTGAAGCTAATACTTCAATCGGAAGACAAGATTCAAAATAATTAGAATTCTTATCAACGCTATGCTGTTCAATTCTTGGAGCATTAATTAAAATATTGTAAAATTTCTCATACTCTTCCTTATTCATAGGACAATTTATATAAGAAGCATCGCCCTTATCATATCTTGCGCCCCAAAAAGCTTTATCAAAATTTATAGAATCTACTTCCACAATCGGAGCGATTGCATCAAAAAAATGTAAGTGCTCATTTTCTGTAAAATGTTGAATTGACTCTGCAAATTTATCACTAGTAAGCGGACCTGATGCAATAATTACATTTCCATCAGGAATTTCTGTTATTTCTTCACGAATTAATTCAATATTTTCATTTTCTTCTATTTTTTTTGTTACAGCCCTGGAAAAATCTTCCCTGGCTATTGCAAGAGCATTACCTGCCGGTACAGAATTTTCAAAAGCTATTTTAATAAGCTCACCGCCTAACAGCTTCATTTCAGCTTTTAAAAGTCCACTTGCGTTAGAGCAATCTGCTGAGCCCAAACTATTTGAACACACAAATTCTGCACAATCCCCCGTCGTATGTGCTCCAGTAGTTTTATTTGGTCGCATTTCATACAACTTGACTTTTATTCCTCTTTTAGCTAATTGTAAAGCAGCCTCTGAACCAGCTAATCCTGCCCCTATAATTTTTACTTCTTCCATTATTTATTCTTTCTTTATGTAATAGTAAATTCAGATATCAGCTAAATAAAATAATAATTATCTAGCAATAGAATATATCTCGAAAATACAAGCCTAGTACTAATATCTTCCTACTTGATTTCTACCATGTTCTTTTGCATAATACAAGCCTTTATCTGCCCATTCAATAAGATCCTGAGGAGACTGAGCATTATCTGGGAATGTTGCAACTCCTAAGCTAATTGTAATATTAGTCTTTTCAACAGGTGTAATATAGAATGGAGTATCAGCCACAGCCTTACAAATTCTATTTGCATTAAATAAAGCATCCTCTGCAGAGGTATTTGGAAGTATTATTGTCATTTCTTCACCGCCATATCTGCAAACATAATCAGTAGCACGAGAATTATCTTTTAAAATCTTTGCAACTTGTCTTAATACAGCATCGCCTACTTGATGACCATATGTATCATTGAACTTTTTGAAGAAATCAATATCTACAATAATCAAAGAAAATTTTTGATTATATCTTCTCGCAATATCCATTTGTTTTTTTAATGTATCCTGAAAATATCTGTGATTATATAATTCAGTTAGACCATCGACAGTTGCAAGTTTATATTGATATTCAAAATCTTTAGCTTTCATTAAATATTTTGCTAAAAACGACAGTGCAAATGCCGCCATTATAGAAATAAATGGAATAACAACCGGAATCCATAGATTCTTTAACTCCATCATATAATATGAAATAAATAAGTATGCAATCGCAAATAACGTAGTAGATAGAAATGCAAAAATTGTTGAAGTTGATAACATAACAATTCCACCAACTATTGCAACCACTGCTATTGTTATAAAAATATTAGTAATTAGACTAGTTTTTTTAATAAAGTTATTATCTAAAATATTATTGAAAAATGTTGCATGAACTTCTACTCCAGGATATACCTCTTTTTGAACTGGAACACTTTTTGTATCATGCAAACTCATTGCTGTAGTTCCTATTATAATAATTTTATCTTTGAAATCAAAATCACTTTTGATATTTTTTTCCATTTCATTAATCAATTTATACATAGGAACAACTGTATGTGTTCCACTTTGACCATACCAATTTAAAATTGCTTCTCCATCTGATGTAAGAGGAATTTTTGTTCCAAATAAATTTAAATTAGAAGATTTATCAATTTCAAAACTATTTACAAAATCTTGTTGTAAATAATCAGCCCCTGCTTTAAATGTTAAATATGGATAATAGTTATTTTTATAGATCATAATAGGAGCAATATTTCTTATTATGCCATCTTCACTTCTAACAACATTTGTCATTCCTATATTTACATTGCCATTTATTAGCTCTGATAAAATAGGACGACAATTTGAAAATCTATACTTTTTAGAGAAATCTATATGTGATTTATTATCAACATTAATTGCAAGTCTTTGAGGTAAATCTATAGGATATCTAACATCATTTGCTTGATTGTCAAAATTCATTGCTGTATATACATTTGGGTATTTATTCATGGTATCAATAAGATACTTATCTGATTCAGCAGATGCTCTCATAGATTTTATAAACATCAAATCAAAAATAATAGCTTGAGGTTTTTTAGCTTCAAGATAATTAATAATATCACCATAAACATTTCTAGGAATTGGCCATTCTCCATATTTATCCCATAATGCTTCTAAACTGGCATCATCAATTGCTAAAACTACGATATCTTTATTAGGAAGCGGTCTTTTATGAATAACCTGCAAAGTCTGACGATAATCAAATGTTCTGTTTTCTGCCACTTCAAAGAAAGATACAATAACATTTTTCAATGTATTATTATTTTGTAATAAAACGTATCCTATTAAAAGAGTTGCAAGCACAAGTAAAATGTAAGTTCCATATGTAAACCACTTCGCTTTTATTAAATTCTTCAAAACAATCTCTCCCAAAACTAAATATTTACTTACACCCTAGTATAGTTAATCTTAGTTTTTTTGACAAGAATCTTATTTATAGGAAGACCTTTTTCTATCAAACTATTATTGAACTTCAACTGCTCTGTTGAGTTCAACAAATCCAAGGGGTTTAGTAAATATTTTAGTAAACATTCTTCATGTAAATTCATAGTAATTATTTTTACGTCTGTTCTTGACATTTCTTTAATAATTATTAAAAGGATACTACAAACGTATGATTTTAAAATAAAATTTCTCAACGTTAAAGAAAAAAAGCCGATAAAAATTATAAATAAAAGAGGTGAAAAAATATGTTTAACGGTTTTTATCCAAGATACGAACTTGAAGCAAGGATTCAGCATACAAAGCTCGATAGTTGGGGGAATATTCCATCTGCTAGAATGAACCGAGTAGAAGAGCCTGCTACTGCAGATTTTCAAAGCGTTATGTCCGGACTTGTAGAAAATATGAACACAACTATGAATGCACCAGATAACTTATTAAAAGATGCGATGATGGGTTCTGAAAACGTTGATATCCATGATGTTATGGTTGCAATGTCAAAAGCAGAAATTTCTGTCAACGTTGCAACAACAGCTGTTGGAAAAGTCATCCAAGCGTATGATAAAATCATGCAAATACAAATTTAGACTTCTATAATTTTATATATATGTGTATAATATTAGTATAGGGAAGGATTATGGATTTTAAAAAGATACTAGAAAATAAAGTTCTTTTAGCCTCAATAATAGGAGGCGTAGTCCTTTTGCTTGTAATTTTTATACTAGTAGGAACAATAGCCGCAACTAAAAGTTCTAAAAACGAACAAATCGATGTAAGTAATGAACCTTTAAAAGAAGATGTTGACTTATTAACTACTGATAATTTAGGAAAAGCTTTAGAAATTCAGGCATTACTTGCAAAAAATAACATAGTTGCATCTCGTGCAGTTGATGGTACTAAATCAGTTTTAAAACTAAAAAAAGGTGATTGTACACCTGGAATGAAAAAATGTACAACTGAGCAAAGAGATAGAGCCATTATGGTCATCGTTGAAAGCGGATTATATGACCAAAACGTAGGCTTGGAAATTTTTGATAAAGGTGATTTTACATCTACAAAAGAAGACAAACGAATTCGATTAATTCGTGCAGTTAACGGTGAGTT
>CALVAL010000048.1 GCA_944325535.1 Candidatus Gastranaerophilales bacterium | reverse complement strand
AGTGGGGATTATTGCAATATTAGGGGATTTATTGTCAATTAATAGGAAGTTATTGGAAGATGTTCAAACAAGAGTCAAAGAACTAGAATTAAGAGAATACAAGCAAAGAAAAAACCACTTTTTTAAGAAGTGGCTAAAGAAAAGGGAAAAAGGGATTTGATATAAGGATTAAAATTTTTAACTAAAGATACCAAATGTTCTTTCGATATTATCGTCTCTGACTTTTCCAATTGACTCAATTTCTGTAGTAATAGAAGTTCTTTCTGTTTCTAATTTGCTTAAGTCTTGGTCATATCTAGTATCTTTTGTATTTATGACATCTAATTCGTGTTCATATTCTGCTTCTGCTTTTTTTAGGTCGGTGTCGTCCTGTACTTCTTTTAGGTAGTTTTCATTAGTACTAGTAGCAACACTAGTTTGCTCCCATTCTTTTCCGTTATAGACATCAATTAAAACTCTTCCAGAGCTTACCATGTTATTTAGCCACTCATTTCCAGCATCACCATTAATGCATTGTTCGTCTATTGTAGTGCAGCCTCCATTAGCTTGGATTTCTTCAAATAAATTTACATAATAGTTAAATTCTTCTTTAGGAAAATCTTCTGGAAAATCTGAGTCGTATTCTCCGCTGCCTTCACTAGCAGTTTTATCTAAACTCATATAATCATATATGTAATTAGAAATTTCAGCATTACTATATAATGCATCTCTAAAATTAGCTAAAGCTTCTTTTTGTGCAACTTTGTCATCACCCTTCATTGCTTCTGTTAAAGCTTCATATTCAGCTTTTACTGCATCAGGATTTTTGTTATATGCATATCTTTCAGCATCAGTCATGAATAAGTTGCCGGTTCCATCACCTAAATCATAATCTTGGTTAGTTCCAATACCAATTTCTGTTCCTTGGCCATAAGCATCTGGGGTAAGCTCTGTATCTTCATAGCTAAACGATCTGCCCATTCCTAACATTGCCCAAGCAAAAGAATATTTATCACTTTTAGCAAATTCATTATAAATTTCTGCGGTTTCATTGTCGACAATGACTTTCCCAGAGCGAGAGTCAATTAGTGCATATTGTTTTGTTCTATTTTCATTATATTTACAAAGAGTTGTGTAGTTAGCATCATAATAAACAGATGTTCCATCTGAATTTTGAAATGCTACTTGTATTTTAGTTGCGTCAAGGGCATCACAATAGGCTTGGTACAACTCGTCTTTTTGAGTTGCCAAAGCTATCTTCTGACTCTCGATATTTTGAGCTTTATACTCTATATCATGGAGTCGACTCGTTAGAGTTAATAATCTAGCTTGTGACGCTGCCATTCCCATTTTTAGTCGTAGTCCTTATTTATTTTTTCCCTTGTAATACTTTTTACGGCATTTTTTTTAGAAAACTTTAGTATTTTAAGAATTATTGTTACAAAAATTTACAATTGGAGGATGCGGAAAAATCTAAAAATTGACAAATTTTTGATATTTTTCAAATCCGACCTTAGGTGTGTGAGCATCAGGTCGTGTGTGGGATAGCACACAACCTGATGCAAAACCGTTCCCAGAAGTTTGCGAGAACAATGTCAATTTTTCCGCAAACTTATTTAATCAAAATTTTTCAAAAAAAAACTTCTCAAAAAGAGAAGCTAGGAAATTAGTTAGGAAGGGATTAGGGATTAAAAATCTTTTGTTACATCTTACATATATATAAAGTCTATAAAAAATATCGAATTTCAAAGAGATAAATTATTGTTACAAAACTTAATAATATTCTGAAATAACCTTTTATAATATTTTTTTCTTTTGTTAAGAAATATTACAAAATTTTAGAAAATTGAAATTAACAAATTTTTATATACTTATTATATATGTAAGACTAAGATGGAAGTATAAAAAATGTCATTATTTCTAAACAACAATATGAATAATTCTTGGATAGGACTTATGCAGAACGGTCTTAGTTCTTTAGGTATGAGTGGATATTCAAATTTTGGTGGAATGAATTTAAATTCATTTGGTACATCAATTTTTGGAATGAATAATATATTTACTAATTGTTATGGTCAAGTAGATTATGATTCTCTTGCTGGATATAGTGTAGCAAATGCTTTAGTAGGCGTTGCAGGACAAGCTATTAATCATTATGCATCACAAAGAGAGCCAAAAGTTGATCATAAACAAGAAGCAAAGGATTTGAAATCCGAAATTTCACAAAAAGAGTTAAAACATGCTGAATTAACAACAGAAAGATTATCTCTAGAAGGAGCTATTAAAACTGCTCAAGATACAAGTAAAAATTTAGAAGGACAAATTAATAGTAAACAGTCAACAGTATCTGATTTAAAATCACAATACGATACAAAAATTGGAGAAGCTATTGCAGAAACAGATCCTACTAAAAAAGCTGAATTGCAAAAAGAAGCTGCAAAGCTTAATAATCAGAAACAAACTGCTGAAGGTGAACTTAGAAAATTACAAGAAAAAAAAGCTGAGCAAGATAAAATTGTTACTGAAAAAAGCGAAGAGCTTGAGACTTGCAATAAAAATATAGCAAGAGTTGAAAAAGAAATTGAAAACCTCACGGCTGAGCTAAATGAGCACCAAAGCGAAGTTGATAAAAGTGTATTAAAAAAAGCTGACGGTATTAGATTAACAAGAACTCCTGATGATGAATATGCTAAAAAATTAGATAACGGAAAATTAAAAGCTGATGAAAGTTATACAAAATCAGATATGAGAACTGCAATAAATCAATTTATGAAAGAAGCTAATGGTACTGATGCTAAATTAGCTAAGGCTCATATTATATGTGATATGCAAAATGTTTTACCTGATGAAGATAAGTCTGATATATTTGCTTCCGCAGCAGAAATTGCTAAAAAATATATTGATGACAATACTTCTAATAAAGCTTAGAATAATTTCTATAGAGTCTATTGTATTCATTTATTAGGAGCTGCTTTGTCGGATAAAATTCTATAATATCCCAAGGTACTTCTGCTTCTAAAAGCTCACTACCGTTTAGTTCTTTTGAAAAATCTAGCTTAAGGTCTTTTTGAGCTTTTTTGAATGCTGAAAGATTTCCACCATTTTTATAGACTTCTACCAAAAATGGGGCGAGTTCTACTCCACCTCGAGAGAGTACAGTCTGCCAAAAGTCCCATTTTATACTTGAAAATTTGGATTGAATTCCTATTTTAGCGAGCTCTTTTTGAATATACTTTTGCTTTTTTTCTAAAGATTTTGTATCTTCCCTTTTAGACCATTGCAATGGTGTATGTGGTTTTGGGACAAAAGAAGAGAAAGAAAATTCAATATTGAAACCTTTATTTTCTTTTTTTATCAAATTACCTAGTCTTATAAATTCTTCAATATCAGCATCGGTTTCATTCGGTATTCCTAACATAGAATAAATTTTTATTCCTTTTAGTCCGTTTTCTCTTGAAATTTTTATGGCATTTAATATTTGGTCTTCTTTTAAATTTTTGTTAATAAATTTTCGTAAGTGCTCACTTGCTGCTTCAATTGCTATAGTAGAATGTTTTTGACCTCCCATTACTAATGTTTGGATAGTCTCTGGGGTAATAGAATCGGTTCTTAATGAAGAAATACCGAGCTCAATAGTTTTTCCTGCTTCCATTTTATTTCTTAAATACATCATAATTTCATTAAATTGTGGATGAGAAGCAATTTGCGCCCCCAGTAATGCTATTTTATCAGTATATTCTAGTCCCATATCGATAGTTTCAATAATTTTTGAAAAATCATTTACTCTAAATGGTAAATTAGTATATGATGCAGTGCAAAATGCACATCTGTTCATGCAGCCCCTTGCAAGTTCAATTATGAAAGTATCTTTAAAATAGCTTTTGTCGCTAATAATAGGTGTATAGATAATATTATTTAGATTTACACTAGCTTTTTTTGTAGGATTATTAGGAATGTATACTCCTTCTATTTCGCTAAGTAATGACAGTGTAGTATCTTTATCTTTTTTTTGTTTTAGAATATCAAGGATTTTTGGGAAATTTTCTTCTCCATCTCCTATTATCATAAAATCAAAAAATGCTTCATATGGTCTTGGATTTGTAGTAAGTACCGGACCTCCTGCAAAAATTAAGGGTGAATTATTATTTCTTTTAGAAGAGTATAGAGGTATTTTAAGTTTTTCAAGAATTGTAAATACTCCAAGAAAATCAAAATCAAATGACATTGAAAAAGCAATAGAATCAATGGCTTTAATATTTAGGTTATTGGTAGAATTAGTATAATATCGATTGGCATTTATCCCTTCTGTTGTATCAGCAATTTTATAAAGCCAAAGATAACCTAAAGAAGCCATCGCAAAAGATTCAATAGCTGGATAAGCCATTATTAAATTGTAATTTCCTGAATTATTTGATTTATATAAAAATCTTTCCATTAATTTATATTTTTAATATACAATTCTTCAATTAAAACACATACTGTAGCTGCGATTGCCGGTGCAAAAATAACCCCAACAACACCTAAATACTGCGCTGTTACAAATAGGAAAAAGTAAATAATTAAAGGATGTAAATCCAAAAATTTACTAAAAATGTAAGGTCGTACTAAATTATTTTCAGCCCATTGCGCAATCATAAATATACCAATTACTAGGGCTATAGTTAAAGGTCCCATTTTAAAGGCTACTAAAATAGTTATTACTAGACCAATAGTTGGTCCAATTACTGGAATAAGGTCTAAAATTGCATTTAAAACGCCTAAGATTATTGCATAGTCAACTCTTATTAAAAGAAGTCCTATTGTCATTATTAGTCCAACACTTGTAATTGTAGCTATTTGTGCAATTACATATCCACCAATTTTTTGAGAAATAGTATCTATGATTTCTTCTGCTCTTTTTTTCATCGGTCTAGGGAATAGTGTTAAGTATGCTTTTTTTACAGTATCTTTGTCAGACATAAAGTAGTAAATAATAATACAAGCAGCAAGGAAGTATACTATAGCAGAGGCAAATTCCATACCAGCATTAATCGAGCCGTTTACAAATTTTGAAGTCATCCCAGAGGTTGAAGAAAGGAGACTTCCTATATCTAATTCGTTAAGAATGCTTTTACTAAGTATTGGATTTTGTACTAAATAGTCTTTCAAAGTATTTATATGGTCAGGTAAGAGATTCAAAAATGAACTTATTTGTTGACCGCCGATAATGAATATCGGAATTATAAATAATGCAAGTATTAAAAGACCTGCTGATAGTATTATAGTAGATGCAAGAGATCTGCTAAATTTTTTTGTTAATTTATCTACTAAAGGATTTAAAGAACACGCAATTACATATGATGCAAAAAATAGAATTGCAATATCTTTAATTTTTGTCACAAAAATAACAAATAAAATTGCGATAATAAAAAATATGATATTTTTTACAGTAATATATTTTTTAACAAACATATCAAGCATTTTCTTCTCCTTTTTAAATTAACCTAATTTTATCATAAAATCATCCATTTATATATTCAATTACCTTAATAAAGGTGTTAATATAAACATATGGAGAAAATTCTTGAAATAAAAAATCTTAATATAGAGTATAAAAATTTAAAAAATGCTAATCAACTATCAACAAAAGCTGTAAAGAATGTCTCTTTTTCAATAAAGAAAGGTGAGATTTATGCGCTAGCTGGAGAATCTGGCTGTGGAAAATCTTCGATAGCAAAAGCAATTATGAGACTTTTGACTCCTGTATCAGGCGAAATTCTTTATGAGGGTGAGAATATTTTTGAGCTATCTAAAAAAGATGCATTACTTTATCCTACAAAGGTACAAATGGTTTTTCAAAATCCATATTCAAGTCTAAACCCTAAAATGAAGATAGGTGATATTTTAAAAGAACCTTTAGATATAAATACAAAATATTCAAAAAATCATAAATTAGCTATAATTAAAGATGTTTTAAATGAAGTTGGACTTGATAATAATGCTTTGAGTTTGTATCCTCATCAATTTTCAGGCGGACAAAGACAACGGATTGCAATAGCTAGGGCTTTAATTTTAAATCCATCATTATTAATTGCTGATGAACCTGTAAGTGCATTAGATGCAAGTATTCAGGCGCAAATTATTAATCTTTTAAAAGATTTAAAAGTTAAGAGGAATTTAACAATTCTATTTATTTCACATGATTTAAGTGTAATTAAATATTTGTCAGATAGAGTTGGAATAATGTATTTTGGGGAATTATTAGACGAAAATATCACTAGTAGTATTTTTAATTTTCCACATGCTGAGTATACAAGAAAACTTCTAGCTGCAGCTCCAACAATCAGTTTGTAAAGCTTTTTAAAGGTATTTTCATTGAAAATACTTGGGTTTTGTATTTGTCATCTTTATATAACAAAATATCTATAGTATATTGGTCTAATTCTTTCTTTGTAAAGATATTTTTGCCAAATGTTACTTTAATATTTTCAGTTTCTCCGCCATTTGATATTAAAGGTGAGTTTTTTACTATATTTGATTTTGTAATTTTTTCTTTAGTTGTAGTGCCATGTTTTAATACAAACTCTGCATTTAAATGGTTAATATCATAGTTTGAGATATTTTTGAATTTATAATTAGCTTTTAATTTATATGTAAACCATATTTTTCTTATAGTAAACGAATTGATAATAGTTTCTATGTCGTTTTTGTAAACAACTTTTCTATTAACAAAAAGGTCGTTTGAATGGATTTTGTATCGATAAAGTTTTGCTAGAGTATGTTTATTTTCTAAATCAGCAATGTTAGCAGCCTTCATTAGAGCTTTATTGTAAACGCTATAATCAATATTCTGCGGCTCTTTTTCAAAAAGAGGTTCAAAATATTTAACTGATTTTATTGGATCTAAGTCTGAATATACAATAGCAAGCTTATATTGTATTTCAAAATTATCAGGAGCGTATTTTTCAGCCTTTTTTAGAAATCTTGCTGCATCACTGTTATACCCATTTTTTACCATCAAATCAGCGGTTTGTATGTAAGCATTAATGATTCTTGTTTCTATGGAGTTCTCGAATTCGATATTCTTTTTATTGAATTTATCGTAGAAAAATTTTGCTTTTTCATAATTTTTTGCAGCACTTAGGAATTTACCTATTGAATAGTATTTATCGCCAATAGCAATGTAAGCTTTAGCTTTAAATTTTATCAAATTCTTGTTGCTTATGTTCTTTATAGACTTTATGAGATCTTCTGCGTCTTTGAAGTTTTCTTGTTCAAGGAGCACGTTTATTAAATTATAATGTGCCATATAAGAATTTTTACCAGCTTTAGAAATTGCTATTCTGTAAGCAAATTCAGCATTTTTGTAATCCCCGGCTGTAGCATATAAATTCCCAACCTGGAGACATATAGAGTATTTTTTGCTCTTTAAGTCTTTTATTAAATCAGATTCTCTAACAATTTGTAATGCTATTACTTGGTCAATTTTTTGTTGTTCTTTAATGTTAATATATAAATTTTTTATCATTTCACTACGAGCGTGTATGGCGAGTAGTATCGTAAATAGTCCTGCTGCACAAAAAGATATTGCAGCTGTTCTAATATATTCCATTAAAATTTGTTTTGAACTTTTTTTATATTTATTTTTTTTCTTAGTCATTTACTTCCTGTAAAGAAATAGAATCAATTTTTACTATATTATTTAATTTGTTATATAAATCTTTTATAGCTTTCTTATTATTTAGATTAAAAGTAGATGTAATTTTAGATTTTTCATTATTTTCGATAAGTTTTTTGGTAGAAAAGTCTAACATTGTATCGACTTTAGAAGATAGTAAATCATAAATTTTTTTTACATCATCATTGTCACAGTATATCACTATTTTAAACCTTCTAATTTGTTTACCACTTGATGGTAAGAATTGACGTTCAAAAATTCTTATAAGTGTTAAAACTGCAACACTTAGTACAGTTGCAATTATTGCGATATCAAACATTCCAGAACCACAAGCCATTCCAATACTTGCAGCTATCCATAAAGTTGCAGCGGTAGTAAGCCCAAATACCATTGGACCATTTCTTAGAACAGTTCCTGCACCTATAAAACCAATCCCTGTAACTATTTGAGCAGCAACACGTGATGTATCTCTTATTCCGGTAGCATTATTTACAATAATATTATCACCTTGAGCAAAAGTCGGAAATCCATAAATAGAGAGTAGCGTAAAAATACAAGCGCCGAGACATACAAGTATGTGTGTTCTTAGTCCTGCATATTTATTTGTTAGTTCCCTCTCAAGACCCAATAAGAATCCCAGAATGACTGCCATAAATAATCTTACTATGAATTCTGCGTTAAAAAAGGTTTCCATTATATTCTTGCTCCCTCAATAATATTAATAATAACTTATTTATTCTTAAATTACAATGTTTTGACTATTCAAAAGCTTTAATTTTATGTATAATTTAGTTATGGAGACAGGTTATAAAACAATAAAAGAAGAATTAGAACAAAAAGAACTTGAATTGTTGAGTCCTTATGCGACAAAATGTCTTAATTCAAAAGGTCGAAAACGTAAAAGAGAAGAAATTTTTGAAATAAGGACAGAATTTCAACGTGATAGGGATAAAATCTTACATTCAAAATCTTTTAGAAGATTAAAACATAAAACTCAAGTATTTTTATCTCCATATAATGATCATTTTAGAACTAGACTTACTCATACTTTAGAGGTTTCTCAAATTGCTCGTACTATGGCAAGAGCTCTAAGGCTTAATGAAGATTTGGTAGAAGCAATATCTCTTGGACATGATTTAGGGCATACTCCTTTTGGTCATTGTGGGGAAGGTATTCTAGATGACTTATTACCTAATGGTTTTCATCATAATCTGCAAAGTGTAAGAGTTGTAGAAGTTCTGGAGGATATGAATTTATGTAGAGAAACTGTCGAAGGAATATTAACTCATACTTGGGGGTATAAGCCTAAAACTCCTGAAGGACAAGTAGTACAGTATGCAGATAAAATAGCTTATATAAATCATGATATTGAGGACTCAATAAGAGCTGGAATTATAAGCGAAAAAGATTTACCTCAGGATTGTATGAAATATTTTACATCTGATCAGTCTACAAGATTAGGGAAAATGATTACAGATGTAATTACAAGTTCAAAAGATAATCCAAAAGTCTCTATGTCAGAAGAGGGATGGTTCTATGTGACAAAATTAAGGACTTGGATGTTTGATAATGTATACTTGGATCCTATTGCAAAAGCAGAGGAGAAAAAATCAAGAAATATAATTAAGTCTTTATATGAGTATTATACTGAAATGCTTGAAAATTATTATCCAAAAGAAGAAATTCCTCAAATTGTAACTGATTACATATCAGGAATGACAGATCAATACGCGATAAGACGATATAAGGATTTATTTATTCCAATGCCATTAGCTGATAGAACTAGTGATGATGCTCTATTAAAGAAAGCTCGTGAAAGAGAATGAAATATTTAGGCTATAGCATAAATTCCGGCTTTGAGAATATGAGAATAGACTCTGATATTCTTGAGAGTTCAATAAATAACAATTCTAAAGATATTTTAATCCGTTTATATGGCTGGGAGCCGATGTGTATTTCTCTAGGGCGAAATCAAAAAGAGTTTACTCTTCCAGCTGGTATTGATGTAGTAAGACGCTTGACAGGAGGAAGAGCTTTATTACATGACAATGAAATTACATATTGTATAGTCGCTCCAATAGAGCTTATCCCAAATGGTGAAAGTGTTGTAGAATCTTATAAGTATCTTTCAAAAATTTTTATAGATTTTTTTAAAGATTTAGAGGTAGATTTGGATTTTGGAGAAAATAAAAAAGTTTCCACTCATTTTGATTATTGCATGTTAGTTTCAACTGGTGCTGATGTTTGCTATAAAGGTCAAAAGCTTATTGGCTCTGCTCAATGTAGAAAAGGCGGATATATTTTGCAGCACGGCTCTATTTTATATGATTATAATAAAGAACTTTTAGAAAAATTTTTCAATGAAAAAATAGAAGGTATTACTTGTATAAAAGAAATTCTGCCTAATCTAACTAAAGAGAATTTGGTAGTTCAACTAGAGCAACATTTTCAATGTGGTAAGTATGTGGAAACATATCAAACGGTTGAATAAAATCAATTTTGCAGCCATTTTCTTTAAATATTTTTAAGTCTCTTGCGAGTGTTGCAGGATTACATGATACATAAATGACCATTTTTTTAGTGAGCTTAAGTAAATAAGCAATAGATTCCTTAGTACAGCCTTTTCTTGGGGGATCAATTACGGCGATATCATATTTAGGAGATTTATTTCTTAATTCTTTTTCAAAGAATTTTGAAGCATCTTCACAATATAAATCAATATTTTTTATCCCATTTTCTTCAATAATTCGTTTTGCATTGTCAATAGATTCTTTTACTTGCTCTACTGATGTAATTTTTTTGGCAACATCACTAAGACATATTCCAAAAGTTGCAATTCCTGCATAAGCATCGAGAATTGTAGGGCTATCAAAGTGGGTTTTTATGTAATCTTTTACATAATTAAAAATATTGTCTGCACTAGATGGATTTACCTGAAAGAATGTTTTAGCTCCTATTTTGAATACTCTATCGCATAACTTTTCTTCAACAAAATCATCTCCAATAATAAGTTCAGTCTTATCTCCTAGAATAAGATTTGTTTTTTTATTATTGTAGTTGAGGCAGACCCCTTGGATATTATCAAGCTCATTGTATATTTTTTTAGCAAGTGATTTGTAATTATTTTTGCAAATAGCATCGTTTACTACAAGTACAACTAAACTTTTTTTAGTATACTCAGAAGTTCTAATTACGACATGTCTCAAATTACCTTTGTGTGTCTTTTCAATATATCCAGAAATTCCTTCTTTTTTTGCATTTTCTCTAATAAAATCTATAATCTCATCGCAATATTCAGGCTGAATTGGACAGTATTTAATATTTACTAATTCATGAGATGCGGGCTTATAATACCCTGCTATAATTCTTTTTGATTGTTTAGTTTCACTTATGGGATATTGGATTTTATGTCTGTATTCTTTTGTTTTAGGACTTGGTATAACATCTTTTACTAAAATAGGATATCCATAAATATTTTTCATAGTATCTTCTACGATTTCTTTTTTTAATTTAAGTTGATAATCATAGTTGATAAATTGAATTTGACATGCACCACAAATTTTCTGCATAGGACAAAACGGTTCTATTCTATGAGGAGATGGCGAGAGGATTTCTTTTATTTTTGCATATGCAAAATTTCTGTTCTTTTTGGTGAGCTCTATTTTTATTTCATCTCCAGGGGTTGCATTTTCAACAAAAATAACAAAACCATCATATTTAGCAATTCCATAGCCAAGGTTAGAAAGTTTTTCTACTGTTACAGTGAGTTCGTTTGGTAGATTTTTTATGTCTTTTACTTGCATGGCTTGATTACTTGGATATTGCGAGTCTCGGATAACTCTTGTCTAGCATCTTTAATAATTTGTTTGTATTCTTCAGAAAGACTAAGCCCGTTACATAGCCTATCTACAAAACCGTTGTTAACTTTAACAGCTTTTTCTAATGCTCCGATATCTTCAAGAACATTTTTGATATCAGCAAGGTCATATCCAAAGCTTTGTTTTGATTGATAAATCATCATTTCGCCAGTTTCAGCAACTAACGGTTCTCCTCCTAGCTCAAAATGGAGTTTAAAAATTGATTTCAAATCTTGTAATTCTGCTTGCATAGTTGCAATACTTTGTTGAATTCTTAAATATCTATCAAATAAATAATCAACATTATCTAATTGTTTTCTTTGCCAATCAAGGCGTTGCAAATAAAGCTTTTTAAGTTTAGGATAAGCAAGTGCTAGTCCCATAGTATCTGCCATAGCTCTATGGTGATTATTTAGTTCAACATTAAATCTATGAGTAAGGGCTTCTAGTCCATGTGATTCTAAATCTGGAGCTATTTCTTTGAACATTGCTTGTGAATCAATTCTAGGGTTCTCTAATTTTTCTCCAAATACTCTCAATTTTGCTTCGTTCAAGAAAGAATAATCAAAAATTACGTTATGTGCAACTATTGGATAATCGCCGATAAATTCAAGAATTTTAGGTAAAGCTTCTTCTTCTGATGGAGCATCTTCTACCATATCTTGAGTAATTCCATGAATTGCAATACTTGATTTTCTAATATGCTGGTGCGGATTAATAAGAGTTTGAAACTCATCTTTTATTTTTCCATTTTCTAACCTTACGGCTGCAAACTCAATAATACGTTCTCTTGTATAATCGAGACCAGTAGTTTCTGTATCAAGTACTATTTCTATTTCTTTTTTTCTCGGCATTATGATTTATCCCTTTTGTTACTCCTCTAATAGAATAATAGCATGAATATATAATATGTGCTAATATGGATTTGTAAAATTTAGATAAGGAGTGCAAAAATGGTAAAACATATTGATACAGCGAGCTTTAAAGAAGAAGTTTTAAATAATGATGGGGTTACAATAGTAGATTTCTTTGCCGATTGGTGTGGCCCTTGTAGAAAATTAGGACCTATTTTAGAAGAAGTTGAATCAGAGTTAAAAGATAAAGCGAAATTTGTAAAAATTAATACTGATGAAAATATAGAATCAGCTCAAAAATATCAGGTAAGTGGACTTCCTACTTTATTAGTTTTCAAAAATGGTGCACCAATAGAAAGAATGGTCGGGCTAATGCCAAAATCTTCAATAATTACAAATATAGAAAAGCATTTATAAAGTAGAATTTTTAATAGATCGCCAACTTCTATTTTAATAGAAGTTGGCGATTTTAGTTTTATATTGTTAAAAATATAAACGAAATATGTTATAATAGTAGTAATAGTGTTGTTATTTGGAGATGAAAAATGATAGATTATGATAGTCTATTAATGAAAATTCCAAAGGTAAAAAAGATACTTGATGACGGCTCAAATAGTACTCTTTATCACTATACAAAGCCTGAAAAGCTTTTGAATATATTAGAATCCGGAACTATTAGATTTTCTAACGCATTATATTTGAATGATAAGGAAGAGGTCACGTATTCTTATAAGCTTATTGTAAATCTTATTGAAGAAATGCCTAATCTTAATAAAGAACTTTTTTCTAATATAAAGATGTATTTTTATAAAAAATATAAGAATATTGTAGATGGAAATGACAATTTTTTAAATAAGTATGAATATTATACGATTTCTTTTTCAACAGATAATGATAATTTAACACTTTGGAATAATTATTCTAAGGGGCAAAAATATACTGGATATAATATTGGATTTTGTAAAAAAGATTTGATAGCTGATATGGAACGTCAGGGATTTAATGCGGTATATGGAAATATAATTTATAATAGTGAAGTCCAAAAGACGATTTTGAAGTTGATATTTGAAAAATGGAATAAACAGTATGAGAAAAATCTCGTAGCTAAAAATTCTGCTAAAAAATTGGAAAAAAAACAAGATATAATATTTGAGCTTGTAGATATTTTGAGTATAATAAGTCTGTTTTTCAAAAATCCTCATTTTAAAGATGAAAAAGAATATAGAATAATTTTTATTAACAATTTTAGTCCAAGCTCATATAAGCAGACAAAAATTTTTGAAAAAAATGGGTTGTTTATTCCTTATATTGAGTATAAATTTTTGAAAAGGACTGTTAGCTCAATAAATATAGGTCCTACTTTAGATGAGAATATTTTTTATACAAGTACTTGCAGACTGCTTGCAAATTTTGGCTATGAAAATAAAACAATAAATCGTTCAAAAATCCCTTTAAGGTATTGATTCAGTAATTATTAAATTATTTTACTCTCATAAGCTAAATATTTTTATAATTAAAAAGGCAATTTTGGCAAAGAAAAATACTTTTATATAATAGTTAGTGTTATGAGGTTTAACAGTGTCTGATTGCATAAATCAACAAAAAATATATCAAAATAGAAGTATAGCTTATAAAAGTAAAATATATAAAGCTGTTAATGAAAGGCAACAAGAGAAGCTAAAAATAAGTAGTACTATGCCAAATCATTCTGATAATGTTACTTTTAAAGCGACTGAAAAATCTTCAGTAGTACAACAAGATGGGCTATCAACTAATTCTAAGCTAGGTATTGGTCTAGGTATTGTAACGTTAATTGGCCTTGGGGCTGAATTAATTAAAGGTAAAGGTAAACATATTAAATCTTTTTGGCAAAAGATAGTAGGTAAATCTCCAAAAAGTACAACGCAAAAGCCAAATACTGGTATTCCGGAAATTGCAGATTTTAAAAATCTTGAGGAAGCTAAAGAGTATTTTGACCGATTAGGTATTAAAACTATATTTAAAGATGGTAGTGAGAAACGTCTTGTTGATTTAAATAATATAAAAAATGATTTAGTTTTATTGGATAAAAATGGTGTAGCTATTCCTAAGCCAAATTCAATAATTCTTTGTGATTGGCATAATGTCGATGAATCAAAACAAATATTTAGGACTCTGAACATAGATGAAAGAAAAGCTGATAGTTGTAAAACTTTAGCAGGTTACCGGGGTACAATAAGTAAAAGTACTGATAATAAATGCCATGTAATAATTAATTCTAGCTTTAGTGGTAACTATGGAAAATTTATTCACGAAATGGGACATATCCATCAAGACAGTTTTAGAACTAGCTATTGGCATTCTAAAGGTTTATCAGATAGAGAATTTATAAATAAACAACTTGATGTACTAGGACTATCTGATATAGGTATTGCAGATGATGGAATAGATATGATTATTAGGGAATCAGGTAATGAATTCACTCCTGCAATTTTTCATAATGTACATTATGCTAATGTTTCTCCTGAGGTAAAAATAAAAATAAAAAATTTATTTCCTAGTATAAATAATGAGGGTGATTATTTAAAATTATTTAGTATATTTGGAAAAGATAGAAAAACTTATGTAATAAACGCTAAAAAAATGGCTGATAAAATGTATTCAGAGTCAGGAGTTTATGCTCCTGAAAAAATTTGGGAAAATGTAGCAGAAATTTTCGAAGGGCTTAATAAAGGTAAAGAATATAGTGACTTAGTTATGTTAATGTATGATATAAACGGTGGTGGGCGAGTTCCTAATCTAGTTATAAAGGGCAAGAAATATGATGATTATATAGAATCTCTTTATAATAATAAAGATTTAATAGCCGAGTTGCGTAAATGTATTGAACTCAAAGAGTTTGTATAATAAAATTTTTATTTTTTAATTTTGGGGCTCAACTTGGGTTTTTCATTGTCTCAAAATCCTTGTAATGCCTTGTGCAACATATTCATCACTCGTACTGTATAAATAGTCAAGTTTAAATACAAACTTATAGCAGAAAAGATTGATTCATCACTTAA
>CALVAL010000047.1 GCA_944325535.1 Candidatus Gastranaerophilales bacterium | reverse complement strand
TTAAAACAACTTTACAGAAATCAGTTTTCTTCATTAAATCAATGACTGAATAATTGTTATTATATTTTAGAAAAGAAGCTATTTCAAATTTATCTTCGTTGCCAAAAACAAAGTCTATAAAAGGTTCTTCTAGCAATTTTTCCTTTTCTATTTGAGCAATGCATCCGGTCAAGATTGTCTTAAGTCCGATTTTATGAGCGTGTCTAAGAAGATACATTGCTTCATTATCACTTTTATGAGTAACTGAACAAGAATTAAGAATATAATAATCAGCATCTTCAAGCTTATTTACATCTTGAAAACCAGACTCAATAAGCTTTTGCTTAACAATTTGACCTTCAAATTGATTTGACTTACATCCCATTGATTTTAGATAAAACTTTTTCATAGCTATAAAATTTTAGCACGAAAATTATTTTTTATCTTTTATAGACTCATCTTTATCAGCTTTATCTAACTGATGACCAACAATAGCACCAGCTCCAGCACTAGCAGCACCATACCCAGCAATCCAAGGAAGAGCTGCGGCACCAAGACCGCCTGTCATAATCAGTATTCCCCCAACAGCTCCCAGAAGACCAAGTCCTCCACAAACACCTGCAAACCCTTTCGCAAAAGTATGTTTACCTTTAAACTCTACAGTATCTCTAGGCTGTTCTGTCACAATATTCAAAGAATTACGAATATTCTTATTTGATAAGATATTACATTTAGGTTGATAAAAACTAACTGCTTGAATTTTCATATAAACACTCCTTATAATAACTATTCGAGCCTAGCAAATTTATCATATTTTGTCAACTATATATTACACTCTACCATACATATCTTCATAGCGGATGATATCTTCTTCAATTAATAAATCCCCTTTTTGGACTTCAATAATTTTTAATACATCTTTATAAGGATTTTGAAGTGAGTGAATTTCTTTTACATCAATATCTATACTATGTCCAGGGCTTAAAATATGTTCTTTTCCTTCCAGCAGAACTTTTGCCATACCTTCTAAAATAACCCAATGTTCACTTCTATGATTATGGGATTGTACAGATAATTTCTGCCCAGGATTTACTTGTATCATTTTTGTAAGAAATCCTTTACCTTCAGCTAGCACAGTATAATATCCCCAAGGTCGATATACAGTCTTATGTGAAAGATGTGTATTATCATTTTGTTTTTTTAATGTATCAAAAACTTTTTTTACATCTTGAGTCTTATCTGATTTACAAGCTAAAATAGCATCTTCAGTCTCTACAATCACGGTATCTTCAAGTCCTATTGTTGCAACCAGCTTTGATGATGAGTAAATAAGAGAATTTTTAGACCCTTCATCTAATACGTGTCCTACAATTACATTCCCATTTTCATCTTTTTTACCAACATCATAAATAGATTTCCAGCTGCCTAAATCTTTCCATTCGCAGTCTAGCTTTAATAGTGCAATTTTATCAGATTTTTCCATTACTGCATAATCAATCGAAATAGCAGGCATTTTATCAAATTCAATAAAAGGAATTTCATCTGATTCTGAAAAATCAAAATTTGATAATTTTGTATAAATTTCAGGCGAACATTTTGCTAATTCTTCTAGTAGGACAGAAGCTTTGAACATAAAAATACCACTATTCCAGTAATAATTTTTATCCTCAAAATATTTTTTAGCAAGCTCATTATCAGGCTTTTCTACAAATTTATTAACCTTAAAACCACGTTCTACATGATCTTGAGTTATATTTATATATCCATAACCAGTTTCTGGATAAGAAGGCTTAATTCCAAATGTAACAATATAGCCCATTTCAGCAATTTTTTCACCCTCAGCGACTGTCGCAACAAATTTCTTTGTATCAGAAATTTTATGATCTGATGGAACTACTAGTATAACAGGATCATCATTAAACTTCTCCATAATATACTTACAAGCAATCGCAATAGCAGGTGCTGTATTTTTAGTAGTTGGCTCTGATAATATTACAGGATTATCACATAATGACGATAATTGAAATCTAACATTTGAAACATGCTTCACTCCAGTCATACTGATAATATTCTGACTTGGCATACATTCCTGCAAGCGCTCGAATGTCGCTTGTAAAAGACTCTCTGTATCTTGAATATTAAGCAGTTGTTTTGGGTATAATTCTCTTGATAAAGGCCATAATCTGCTACCTGATCCACCGGCTAAAATTAATCCATACATTAGCTATTCCCTCCAAACTGCATTTCATATAAATACTTATATCTGCCATCTTGTTTTTCTATTAACTCATTGTGAGTTCCTAATTCTACAAGCTCACCCTCATTCAGTACCGCAATTCTATTTGCGTTATGTATCGTACTAAGCCTATGAGCTATTACAAATACTGTTCTGTTTTTCATTAAGTTATCTAAAGCTTTTTGTACAATTGCTTCTGATTCATTATCTAAAGCTGATGTTGCTTCATCTAATATTACAATTGGAGCATTTTTTATTAATGCTCTTGCTATCGCAACTCTTTGGCGTTGACCTCCTGATAAAGAAGCCCCTCTTTCTCCTACTACCGTATCGACTCCATAAGGAAGAGTTCCTAAAAATTCATCTAAGTGAGATAACTTGATAGCCTCTGCTAATTCAGCTTCTGATGCATTAGGTTTTCCCATTAAAATATTTTCTTTTATTGTCCCTGTAAACAAATAGTTATCTTGGAATACAAAAGAAATATTATTTCTAAGCTCTTTTATATCTAATTCTCTAATATCAATTCCATCAATTTTTATAGAACCGGAATTTATGTCATAAAATCTAGGCAATAAATTTACGACAGTAGATTTACCACCACCTGAATTTCCAACAAGTGCTATAGTTTCATTAGCTTTTACAAATAAAGAAAAATCTTTTAGTACAGGCTGATTTTCTTCATACTCAAACCAAACATTGCTAAATTCAATGCCCGATGTCACAGGCTTCATATTTTTTGCATTTGGAGCATTCTTAATTTCTGGCATTAAGTCAAATAATTCAAAAACTCTTGCTATTGACACAAACGTTGTCTGTAAATTTGTAAGAGTCAGTCCTAAAGATTTTGTTGGCTTATATAAAAGTAACAGCGATGTAACAAATGATGCAAAACTACCTGCTGACATTTCGCCTGACAAAATTAGGCTATTTCCATAGCTCATTACAATTGCAATACCTATAGAGCAAACAAAATACATAATAGGAGACATCCATCCAACTCTTTTTGTAAGAGACATTTTTAAATCAAACTGTTCATGTATTTGGTTTTCAAACTTATTATTTTGACTTTCCTGAAGATTATATGCAGTGATAATCTTATTTCCAGCAAATGTTTCATTAAAGTTTGTTGTCATATATCCACCAACAACCATTGTTGCATTGGAAACATTTTTTATTTTCTTTTTTATAAATATAACAGGAGTAATAGCAATCCCCATAACCCCTATACCAATAAAAGCTAATTTCCATGAATTAAATAACAATACAAATACTAATGCAACAAACTCAAATATTGCAAGGATAAAACCTTTAAGAGTATTTATAAGATCTCTTGAAGCAGTCTCTGGATCTGTAAAAAATCTACTTAAAACAATACCAGAAGAGTTAACATCAAAAAACTTAGTATCCATTGATGTCAATTTTTTGAATAAATCAACTTTTAAAGCATTGGACATTTTATTACCAGTCCAATCAGAAAGATAATTACAAATATATTTCAATAGACCTTGCACTAAAGCAAATGCAACAATACCTATAGGAATAAGTTTTAGAAAAAAAGCTTGCAACTTAAATGTATGTCCCAATATTTCAAAAGTTTGTAATTCATTACCATTTACAACAAAATCCATATAAGGTCTTAGAGAAAAAGCAACTACTCCATCTAATAAACCTAATGGAATCGCAAGAAGAAATAGTAAAATAGAACGACTAAGTACCAATTTTATATATGGATACATTTTTTTTAGCAAATATCCATAACGAAAAGCATCTTTCGTTGTTGTATCTTTTAATTTTAATAACATGTTAACTCCCTTAAAATACTCCCTAGTAAAAGTGTACCATAAATAAGGAAAAAGATTGTAAAATAATTCCAATGTGTGGTAAAATACTACTCAAGGTGAGAATATATTATAAATCTACATATACTTATAAGTTATTTAAAATGTTTCAAGCAGAACTAGAGAGTTTCATAATAACGCTTGGAAACATAGCTTCAATGGGACTTGATTTTTTCAAAGGTCTAAAAAACTTCCCTACAACATTCAAATCTATAATGGAACAATCTTCTCGCTTTGGAGTATCTTCTCTTCCTATTACATTATCAATTGTAGGAATGACCTCGATAATTATTGCAATGCAGGTCGCAGGAGAAATGGTTAAACAAGGAGGCGGCAACTATGTTGGAATGCTTGTTGCTATACTTATGGTAAGAGAAGAAGGCGTAATTATGGCAGGTTTTGCTATTATTTCAATGATAGGTTCATCAATGGCTTCTGAAATTGCAACAATGAAAGTTACCGAACAAATTGATGCAATAAAAGTTCTTAAAGTTAATCCTATACATTATCTTTTCACACCTAGAATTATCGCTGGTACAATAATGATGCCATTAGTTGTGATCATATCTTCATTATTTGGCGTTGTAGGCGGTGCAATAGCATCAAATTTAGTATCTGGGCTTACTTATAAAGCATATTTTGACTCTGTTTGGTTTGGTCTAAACATGCATGACATAAATGTTTGTATATTAAAATCAATATCTTTTGGATTTGTAATCACACTAATAAGTTGTGCTTGCGGAATGGAAGCAAAAGACGGTGCAAAAGGAGTTGGTGTTGCAACAACAAAAGCTGTAGTTTGGTCTTTTGTTACAATTGTGATACTGGATTTGATATTTGCGGCTATTTTTTTCTATTAAGATTTGAAGTAAAATATTTATAACAACTTAAAAGGCACAAAATGGGTATAGAAGTTAAGAATCTTATAAAAACATTCGATAAAAAAGTTATTTTAGATAACATCTCTTTTAAAGTAGATGATGGGAAAATATTGTCCATAGTTGGATTTAGTGGTTCAGGTAAAAGTACCGTCTTAAAATTAATAAGCGGTTTATTAGAAAAAGACTCCGGAGAAATTATTACCTCAGGCGGAGATATTGCTATGGTATTCCAATATTCCGCACTTTTTGATTCTTTAAATGTCTTTGATAATATATCTTTTGCACTACAAGAAAGAAAAGATTTAAGAGGGAAATACACAAAAAAAGAACTTGAAAAAATTGTTGCAGAAAAATTAGATATGGTAGGTCTTGCAGGAATTGAGAATAAGTACCCTTCTGAACTATCAGGAGGTATGCAAAAACGGGTTAGCTTTGCTCGAGCAATCGTAACAGAGCCTAAAATCATATTATATGATGAACCTACTGCAGGCTTAGACCCAATATCTTCAACTCTAATAGAAGATTATATTGTAAGACTAAAAAATGAAACAAATGCCGCATCAATTGTTGTTACTCACCAAATGTCAACAATAAAACGTACAGCTGATTCTGTTTTAATGTTGTATAATGGTCATGCAGTCTTTGAAGGAACTCCAGAAGACCTACTAAAAGCGGAAACCCCTTATACAAAACAATTCGTAGATGCCTCAATAGAAGGACCTATGAAAATGAATGGGTAAATGAAGGGGTAGGGGTAAATAAATACTGAATTAAGTTAGAAAAAGGAAAGAAATTACAAAATTACAAACTACCAAAATTCATAAAAAGAAGAGGAAAAATATAAAATGAAGATGTCACCATCATTTAAAGTAGGAATATTAGCACTTGTATCTTTAGCAATTTTAATTTTTACAATTCTATGGGTAAAGGGTCGCTCTTTTTCATCAGCAGAAAGAATAGAAGTTCAATTTAAGGATGTAAATGGTATGCGCCCAGGCTCTGGTGTTCAGATGATGGGCTTAAGAGTTGGTCAAGTAGAAGAAATTATTCCTGTAATAGATGGAGAATCAAGCTATGTAAAAATGAGATTTGTAATTACTGAACCAGGAATTACAATACCAAAAGCTTCAATGCTTTCAATACAACAGTCAGGGCTAATTGGAGAACAATTCCTAGAAATTACTCCTCCTAGAATAAGAACAGTATTTATTCCAGTATTAAATAAAGATTTACTCCAAAATGGAGCAAATGTTCAAATAAAATTAGATGAAAAATATTATGATGTTGGAAAAGTAAAAAAATCTCAAATTATGTCTTCAAAACTAGTTCCTGATGAAATTAAGGAAAATATTACAACACCTTATGCTTATAAAGTTGAGTATTTTGTAAACTTACCAGGACTTATTTTACCTAGATTTATGACTGGTAAAATTATAACTGATAATGGAGAAAAGAAACTTAGAATAGCACCTTTAGATAATGCTCAAATTCCTTATCCTAATCAAACATCTCCTTATACAGTAGTTGAGCCTATGAGAATAGCTGATTTTATGGACTTACAATATAAAGCTGCCGAATCATTAACAGAAACTAATAGAATTATTAATGAATTATTAAACGACTCTATGATTGCAGAAATTAGACAATCTGTAACTAATTTCAAATCATTAACAGCACAAGCTACAACGACATTAGCTAAGACAGAAAAATTAATCGATACATCAAGAAACGATATTGATGCTATTTTATGGATGATGAGTGACGTTACTACTAACTTCAATAAATTAGCAACAAATATTAACGGAATAATTGGTGATGAGAAATTCAAACCAATGATGTATGATACAGCAGAGGCTATTACTAATCTATCTAAAGAATTGACTCCTATTTTAGGCTCAATTGAAGCTCAAGAATTCGGAGAAGATTTGAATGCTATAATGAATAATCTGAATGAAATTTCTACATCTGTAAATGATATGACAAAAGATGAAAATCTTAAAACTAAAATTGAGACATCTATTGATAACCTTAATGTTACAATGTGCGAAGTATCTACTGCACTTCAGACAATCAATGGAGAAAGCGGGGATAAAGAAGGACTTAAGCAAATTGTCGAAGATACTTCTGCAACTGTAGCAAATCTCAAAAAATTCTCAGAAAAATTAAACAAGAGATTCTTATTATTCAGACTTATGTTCTAAAAAAATTAAATTTAAACAAAAAATGAACATCTACAAAAGATGTTCATTTTTTTATCTCATTATTAGAGCACAAAAATCTTCACTACATTATGTAAATCTTTGTAAATTTTTTGTCAAATTTTTGAAGATATAATACTTTTAGTATATATGGTAGTGTGATCAAAAAGTAGGTGTCCTATGATTTTAGGTAACAATGTTGCAAAACTCTATATTGGTAATCAATTTAAAAAGTACCCCCCACAAAAAGCTGTGGACGGAGTACTTAAGAGTCACTTAATGATTGATAACAAAGCTTTTGGGAAACAATCTATTAGCTTAAGAGATTATTTCTTTCAGCTTGCAGATGTTGTAAAAAAGAACATCAAAGGAATCTATTATTAAAATCTAAAAGATTTTTCTCCATAGTATTCTCCTAAAAGAGCTAATTCTTCTTCAATTCTAAGAAGTTGATTATATTTTGCAATCCTTTCAGATCTTGAAATAGAGCCCGTCTTAATAAGTCCGGCATTCGTTCCTACAGCAAGATCAGATATAAAAGTATCCTCTGTCTCTCCAGAGCGATGAGAAATTATAGTTGCATAACCATTTTTTTGAGCCATTAAAATGGTCTCCATAGTCTCTGATAATGTACCTATTTGATTTGGTTTGATTAGTATCGCATTTGCAAGATTTTTTTCTATACCATCGTGCAAGCGCTTTGTATTTGTTACAAACAAATCATCTCCTACAAGCTGGCATTTTTTACCTAATCTTTCTGTCAAGTGCTGCCAGCCTAGAATATCATCTTGAGCCATTCCATCCTCAATTGAAATTATTGGATAATTTTCAACCAAATTCTCAAGATAATTTACCATTTCCTCTGATGTAAGCTTTTTATTTTCACCCTTCAGATAATATTTGCTTAAAGAGCAAACACCACCAGAACATTCACCCTCTTCATATAGTTCAGAAGCAGCAACATCTAAAGCTATTTTTACTTTATTTGTACTATACCCAGCTTTTTCTATTGCAGATATTAAGATTTCAATAGCTTCTTTCGATGATGTATAATCAGGAGCAAACCCTCCTTCATCCCCAACATTTGTCGAAAACCCTCTTTCTATTAAAATTCGTTTTAACGTATGGAAAATTTCAGCACCAATTTTTAATGCTTCTGAAAAATTCGAAGCTCCTACTGGTACAATCATAAACTCTTGAATATCTAGACAATTATTAGAATGCACACCGCCATTTAAAATATTCATCATTGGTGTCGGTAAAATCCTTGCATTTATACCACCTAGATACTCATAAAGAGGTAAATTGTAATATTTTGAAGCTGCTCTTGCACAGGCTAAAGAAACTGCTAATATAGCATTTGCACCTAATTCTGATTTAGAAAAAGAACCATCAAGCTCTATCATCAAATTATCAATAACCTTTTGTTTAGTAACATCCTCTCCGATTAAATTCGGAGCAATTGTAGAATTTATATTCTCTACAGCTTTTAAAACACCTTTGCCTAAATATTCATTTTTAATGTTATCCCTAAGCTCTTTAGCTTCATAAATACCTGTAGAGGCACCTGACGGAACTGATGCAACAGCGCTTGTTCCATCTATCAACTTAACTTCTGCTTCTACTGTAGGATTCCCTCTTGAATCCAAGATTTGTCTTGCTTTTATATCATCAATTTCGCACATTTTAATACTCCTTCCTAAAAAAGAGTATTAAATGCTATAAAAATTTTCCATTGACTTCCTAGGTAAATTTTGCCTTTTTTAAATAAATGAATATAATATAAATATGAAAAAGTTTTTGATAATTATACTATTAATGAGCTTTGCCCTGCCTTCTAATGCTTTTTTTTGGAACAAAAAAGATAAAGCACTAGAAAGAGAATTAGAAGGTAAAGGATATGCAGGCACTCTTCCAAATATAGGAGACAAAATCGAAAAATCAAAAACAAAAGTCACAACTCCTATATTTGAATCCCAAGACGGATTTGATAATCCTGCAGACCTAAAGCCTGTTCCAAAAGATAATCCTGCATTCATTAATATCATTCAAAAAAAAGACAAAAATTCTCAATTCGTAGACGATGCATCTGAAATTATTCCTATGCTAGAAAAACTAGTCGATTGCATCGAAGATAATGAAAATGTTCAATTATTTGTTACAAAAGCAAATCTGCTTTCTCTTAATATCGATAACTTAAGCGTAAAATATAAAGGCAAACCTGAAAGCTACTATGAATCTTTTAGAAAACTAGAAGATGTTAATCGCTATGTAAAATCAATCTCACTTTTAAGAAAAGAAGCCATCACATATCAGCGCTATCTTGCATACTCAGAAAGCGGCTCGATTTATAATCCTGAAAATATAGCCCAACAACTTGAATATCTGAAAGATGAATTAAATACAGCGATATTGATGTTACGCGAAGAATATTAAAATATCCTAATTACACCTGTAGCAATACTTTTGAGACTACCTCGTTTTTTTATTCTATTCTTATATTTTTACATCTATCATCCAACCATTTGGCTACGTGCATAGCAATAAGATTTGTTTTTTACCTGTAGTTCTAATTATGAGGCTGACCTGTAGTTTTTATTATAACTTGTAGCTTTTACAATTGTCAGCCGACAAATTATCTACGTGCGTAGCACAAAAAAAAAGAGCCATATGGCTCTTGGAATTAAGAATAGCTGGAAGTATGAAAAAGATTTAATAATTATATTAAACTCAATCCAAAACTAAAAAACTATCAGTAAGTTGGGGAATATTTAGTTTCAAATAGACTATTGAGTTTGTGGAAAAATTGACATTTTTTTCGCAAACTGCTGGGAACGGTTTCGCATCAGGTCATGTGCTATCCCACACAAGACCAGATGCTCACACACCTAAGGGCGAATTTGAAAAATCTCAAAAATTTGCGAGAATGAGCTTTTGCACTTAGTACAACGCACCCGCTCTCGCCAGTCAATTTTTAGATTCTTCCGCATCCTCTATTATTAAGTTTGTAAACAATTTTATTGCAAAAAAAGCATGCTCATGCTAGCATAATAACTGTCGGACTGCTAAAAAACGCTTTTCAATGAGCAGAAATTAATTTAGTAAGCGACGAGTACACGGATACTCCGGGTGCAGGGAAATAACAAAATGGATATAAAGATAACATTCTTAGCTTGTCGAGCTTAAGTTTTATCAGAGATTATTCCTAATTAGTTATAAAAATTGACTCCGGAAGTCCACAAGAGAAAAGGAAGAAAAATGAACACAGATCCAATAGCAGATATGCTAACAAGAATCAGGAACGCAAACGTAGTTTCACATCCATCAGTAGAAATGCCTTCTTCTAAACTTAAAGTTGCATTAGCAAAACTTTTAAAATCAGAAGGTTTTATCGCTGATTATTCTGAAAGAGCAGAAGGACACTTCAAATACTTAACAATCGAATTAAAGTATGATGAAGCAAACAGACCTGTTATTACAAACTTAAAACGTGTTTCAAAACCAGGTCTAAGAAGCTACTGCAAAGCTAAAAACTTACCACAAGTATTAGGTGGCCTTGGTATTGCTGTAGTTTCAACTAGCAAAGGTCTTTTAACAGACAGAAAAGCTAGAAAAGAAAACCTAGGTGGCGAAGTTCTTTGCTACGTTTGGTAGTAACAACGAAAAAAGTCGGGTGTAATTGGCAGAAAAGCCCGAACCGAATAAATTTATTCGGAGAAAAGTAGACAGTAGAGGGGATTCAATCCCTTTAGAAAAAGGAGAAAAAATATGTCACGTATTGGTAAAAAACCTATAGAAATTCCTTCAGGTGTAGAAGTTAAAATCGAAGGAAATACAATTACTGTAAAAGGTTCAAAAGGAACTGAATCAGTAACATTCAGAGATGAAGTAAAAGTATCAGTAGCTGATAACCATATTATTGTAGAGCCAAATTCTGATGATAGAAAAACAGGTGCTTTACACGGTCTATTCAGAACTCTTATTGCTAACGCTGTAGAAGGTGTTTCAAAAGGTTTTGAAAAGAAATTAGAAATCGTTGGTGTAGGTTACCGTGCTAATATGGAAGGTTCTAACCTAAATATGGCACTAGGATACTCTCATCCTGTTCTAATTGTACCTCCAGCAGGAATTACATTATCAGTAGAAGCAAATACAAAAATTTCTGTAAAAGGTACAAATAAGCAAACAGTTGGTGATGTAGCAGCATTCATAAGAAGCAAACGTCCACCTGAAGTATACAAAGGAAAAGGTGTTAAATATGAAGGCGAATACATCAGACGTAAAGCTGGTAAAGCTGGTAAGAAATAGTGCGTAAGCCGGAGTAAAGTCCGAAAAGGCTTGTATTAGTACAAGACTTTGGAGGACGAAACTCTATGATACCGCCGTTACGGAATGGAGCGAATGCGAAATGAAGTGAAGCAATCTATGATTGCACAGGCGGAATAATATTTAAGTATGTTGGGTGTATACGAGTCCAACAATAACTAAAAGCTCACATAAACCCTTGATTAGGTTGTCAAGAAGGTTTGAGCAAAAGAAAGGAAACCAAAATGATTAAACAAGAAATTAGAAAACCAAAAGTACAAAAAAGACACCAAGCAATCAGAGTGAAATTATCAGGTACAACTGAATTTCCAAGATTAGCTGTTTATAGAAGTACAAAACACATTTATGCACAATTAATTGATGATGAAAAACATGTCACAATTTGTTCAGCATCTTCAATTGATAAAGACCTTAAAGAAAAATTAGCACATGGTGGAAACATCGAAGCTGCAAAAGTTGTTGGTGAAGCTATCGCTAAAAAAGCTCTTAAGGCTGGTATTGAATGTGTAGTATTCGACAGAGGCGGTTTCTTATACCATGGTAGAGTAGCTGCTTTAGCAGATGCTGCAAGAGAAGCTGGCTTGATGTTCTAAGAATACAAAAGGTCAAAAATCGAAACCTCTCGCCTTCTATAAGGCGAGAGGTTTTTATTTATTAATTCCAGTAAATCTTATAAGTGTTAATTTCATTGAGCTGATTAAAAAACAACAATAGGTAAGTTTTCATCTTGAGCCTTTTTTAAATACTCTTCTGGTAATTTTTCAATATTATCAGTAAAAATTCCTATAATTTTTGGATTAGATACAAGAGCTTCATTATGCCAAGAACTTCTTAATAGACTAGCGCTATTATCATTTTCAGCTTTATTTGCTGCATCTTTTTCCAAGAATTTTTGATATGCATCTGCAAATTCTGAATCAATAGTTCTAATATTCTCTAATGTCATTGGTTTATCAGCTAATTTAGATTTTACATTATCCAATCTTTCAATATATTTTTTATCTATATCTTTTAATTCTATATATTCAGGCATTCTTTCAATTTCTGAATATTCTTGTTTACTTAAATCGTTTATTTGTTTTTCTATATTCATAAATTCTGAATTAGATTTTAGTTCTTTATATTGTTCATTAGTAATATTATTAGTTCCAAATGCTTTATAAATTATATTATCTCTTTGATTTTTTAAATTTTGCCATTTAGATGAATATTTTGATTTTATATTTGCAATATTATTAACAACAATTTTACTCTTTGAATAATAATCTGTTCCAAAAAGCATTTGCTTCATTATATTAGACATCAATGTTCTATGATCATATTTATTACCTTTATTTTGACCAGCTTTAAACCCTTTATCTCTGTAGTACTCAACGACAATATCCTGAATATTTTTACCTAGAGAAAAAATATCACGCCCATATGCAACATATTGTTTATCATTTTGAACTTCAAAAATAAAACCTTTATGAAATTCTTTTACTAGACCTGCTTTATCAGCTGAAACATAGCTAGTACAAATAACTTTATCATCATTTAATGTGGCAAAGGCTTCAAAATTAGCAAAGTTAGCAACCCTAGTTCCTCCAGTTGCATATCCGGCTTCAGGTGTATGAACAAATGCATGCATATTAGGAACATCCTCAGCTTTAACTACATTAAGATTATATTTATTCTCTCCTCGGGTTATTTCTGTTAAAGTAGCATGATCTAAATAAGATTCTGCAGGAGTCTGAGGCAGAATAAAATCTTGAGATTTTATTTCATTAATTCTACTTTCTAATAATTTGTCAAAATATCTTGTAAAACCTTCTGGATATTTCGCAGAATAAAGCATTTGAGCTAGATTAAAGCGATTATCTTCTTTTAAATTCAAAGCCATCATATCAAACTTATTTTGTCTATCTACACCAGTAATTACCTGGCTGCGATAGTGGAATTGCGTAACATCTCTTGTTGTTTGCATAAAAGTTTCAACATTTGAGCCGGCTTCTACTATATAATATAATTTTTTAGCATCATTATCAGAAAGACCATATTTTTGACCAAGAAAGAATGCATCAAAAGCAGTATCTTTTGGGGTATTAATTGATTTATCAGTATTTTCTAGTAATGCAGCTAAAACAACTATCGTCTTATCTGTTTCTGATAAAGTTTTGAAATCATCTCTTTTTACAATATTTTGTAAACCTTTTAATGTTTTTGCAAAATTAGCAGTTCCATCTATTTGATTCAATATTTCAGGACAATTTTTTAATAAATTGTTTAATAAAGTATTGAGCATAGGATTATCTTTTACTGTTATTGCATTATTATTTAAGAAATCATTTACTTTTGTATTAACTTTATTCAATAAATCTTTATTACTAAATTCAATAGTATCAATATTCTTATTTATTTTAGGATATCCTGTTAGTTTTCCATCAAGAATTCTGAACCCGAATTTGCTTTGAATTTTTACTTGTTCTTCTATAGGCAAATCTTTTAACAAACTATTAATATCATTTATAAATTCTTTGTGTGAATACACTAAATTAACTTCTGATAAATTAGATAAATTCATTTCTTTTATATTTGTACTTAATGAATTAATACTACTATCAAATTGATTCTTTGCTTCAGCTGTAATTTTGTCGAAAGAAATATTTAAACTATCTGCTATTTCTTTCATTCTAGCAGCATACTCCAAATCATTTGTAGGGAATATAGATGAAACCTCTTTTATATTTGAAAATGTTCCTATTTTAGATTTATTGAGCAAAAGAGTATTCATCAATTTATATCGTTCTGATTTTAACAAATCATCTACAGAATTCTTACCTATAATTTCAGGATGATTTGTAAGTATTACAAAATCATTTGCAGACATTTTTTTAAAACTAATATCACCAATTTTACTACGTACGATTTTAAGATTTTCTAAATTTATATCATTCAAAACTTCAAACAAGCCTGGTAACTGTTCAACATCTAGCCCATATTCCTTATATCTTTGAGATAATTCCAAAGCTGGTTTTAAATTGTTCTGATTTACACAAAATATACATCTTGCAATTTGCTCTTTTGGAAAATCAGTATCATAGAGTAAAGTCTCTGCTAATAATCTATTTTCTTGGTTTGTTGTTCTTAAAATATCTCCCAAATTACGTGCTACATTTTGATTATTATATAATTTTTCGTCTGATAAAAATTTATTCACTATTGCAGAATGTTCCGGGGTACGAGTGCTCCATAAAATATATCCCAAATTATTTGCTACATTTGGATTATTATATAATTTTTCTTCGGAGAAAAATTTATTCACTATTGTTAAATATTCGGGATTTTGAGTGGAAGCTAAAATATTTCCCAAATTACTTGCTAGTTTTGGATTATTATATAATTTCTCTTCGGTGAAAAATTTATTCACTATTGCTAAATGTTCTGGAGTTTCTGTGTATTTTAGAATATTTCCCAAATTATTTGCTACATTTGGATTATTATATAATTTTTCATCTGATAAAAATTTATTCACTATTGAAGAATGTTCTGGGGTACGAACGCTATCTAGAATACCTCTCAATCTATATACTAGATTTGAATTATTATATAAATTTTCTTCGGAGAAAATTTTATTAACGATTGCAAAACATTCTGGAGTCTTAGTGTTATTTATAATATATCCCAAATTACGTGCTACATTTGGATTATTATATAATTTTTCGTCAGAGAGAAATTTATTAACTATTGCAAAATGTTCTGGGGTACGAGTGTGTCCTAAAATATCTCCCAAATTATTTACTATATTAGGATTATTATATAATTTTTCGTCTGTAATATATTTATCCATTATTTCTAATTTCATTTTAGCTACTTCTGCAGTATTAATACCAGAAAGAATATATACCAAATTATTTACTATATTGGGATTATTATATAATTTTTCGTCTGTAATATATTTATCCATTATTTCTAATTTCATTTTAGCTACTTCTGCAGTATTAATCTCAGAAAGAATATATACCAAATTATTTACTACATATGGAGCATTATACAATTTTTCTTCGGAGAAAATTTTATCAGCTAATAAAATATTGTATTTGTTTAATTGTATCCCTATATTAAATTCTTTTAACTTTTCTTTGACTCTTGGGCACATAGCTTCAAATTCTTCATCTGTAAGTTCTCTAGGCTTTAAAACTTCTCCATTTTTATACAATCCTCTTTGTCCTAGCTCTTGACGGACTTTTATTAATTCTCCTTCTGCTAATTCCGGAGAATTTGTAGATTTTGATTGTAAAGTTTCATATTTTTCAATCAACTCGCTATCACTCATTTCTTTTAAAGATTTTGCTTTAACAAATGGTATCCCCTCATCAGGTTGTTTTATAACATTTATTTGATCATTTGGGTGGACAGTTGAATTATCTGCTTTTTCCGTCATAGTATTAGACTTATTTTC
>CALVAL010000046.1 GCA_944325535.1 Candidatus Gastranaerophilales bacterium | reverse complement strand
CTACAACAATATCGGATGCATTGAAGAGTGAATTAATATTGACTTCTGTGCAAAAATTTCACAATTTAATACAAAAATACCTTCCCCTGTTGGGGAAGGGTGGGATGGGGAACAATAATATCTTCAAAACTCAAAATTTACTCCCCTCTCCTACTCTCCCCAATAGGGGAGAGCGTTCTAAAACATATTTCATAATATTAAAACCAGTATTAATTTTTATACAAAAATTGCACCCTACTTATTATTTCTTTTCTACTTTTCGGATTCTTACTTCGTTATTTTCAAGGTAAATTTCTACCTTATCCATAACAGGATTAATTCTTAATCCATCTAATATAGCTTTGGGAATTATTACACCCCAACTATTTCCTATATTTCTTAATTTTTTTTCTATCATCAAAAACCTCTTGGTAAATTATAACAAAATTATGTTGACATTTTGTTGCTACTTTTGTTACTATTTTTATAGCAACGTTAAGAGGTATTATCATGGACGAAGAAAAAATCAAAGAATGCAACCAAATTATTAACATGTTCGAAACTACTTTTTACGCTCTAAAGTGGCAAACAAAGGATGATTATAATTGGAAATTCGGAGCAATTGTATCAGAATATGAGTATATTTTAAAAAAGCTAAAACAGTTCTGCTACAACAATATCGGATGCATTGAAGAGTGAATTAATATTGACTTCTGTGCAAAAATTTCACAATTTAATACAAAAAACCTTCCCCAGTTGGGGAAGGTAAGGATGGGGAACAATAAAATTTTCAAAAACTAATATTATTTACTCCCCTCTCCTACTCTCCCCAATAGGGGAGAGCGTTCTAAGAATTTTTTATTAACTTCTTCTCAACTTCTAAACTTATCACCTTCTCCTCTTTTTTATATTAACCACCTTTCCTATTTTTGTAAAAATTAGTCAATTTTTGCAAATAAAAATACTTTATATAATTGTGTAGTATTATTTCAGGATGAGTGACTTACTAATGGATGGAATTAATCCGATAATGTACCAATATCAAGCAGACAAGCTTCCTCAAATCCAACAGGATTATAGCGGAGTAAAATCTAAGGTGGATAAAAACAACAGCCTTAGTTCGATTTTTGATATTATACCTACATTTAGAAGAGTAGAGAATATTCCTGATAAGATGGACCATTCTGACTACATCCCTGCAGCAGGGCTGCTATCACTTGCAGTATTGAACGCACCAGAAGACTTACGAGATATGAAATCTGCATATAATCAATTCAAATGTGCTGCAACAAATCAAACATTCAAGCCATCATATGATTATAGAATTGCACAACATCCGTTCTCATTTTTTAGAGGAACTTTATTACATAAATATGTTAATCCTAATACAAGCCCATTCCCTAAATTAGCTAAATGGCTTTTTAAACATGATACAACACTTATGGAAACAAAATTAGGTGATTTCGTTTCTAAAAAATTTGATATTGAAGACTTGTCTCATGATACAAAAATAGAAAATATTACCTCTACAAAAGAAAATCCAGTTTTCATTAACGCAAAACAATTCAAAGCCAAAAATTTATTTGGCGAATTAACCGCACGAGCAATGACAAGAACGACCAAAATCGGTGCAGCAGTATTAGGAGGCCTCGAGGCTGCCCATTTAGTCAAAGAAATTTCTGATGGTGAGGATGCTATTAAATCCACCGCTAAATCAGCCATAAACTTTACAAGCTCTCTCGCAGGTATTGGATATGGCGGAGCTATTGGGGCAAAATGTCTAGGCCCTACCGGCTCATTAATCGGTATGGGACTAGGAGCTATTGCAGGAAATCAAGTTACTAAATTAATTGATTAAAGCATTTTTATAGCTTCTAAACTACTCTTAACTAAACTCTAATTTATTTAGCGTTTTGAATATTTTTTAAAAGAGTATCATATGCTTTCATACTACCCGCATTAACATATTTTCTAGCTGCATTTATTGTATCAATTGCATCTTGTTTTGAGATATCTTTAAAAAGTATTACATCATCTCTTAAAGATTCATACCAACTAGTACAAATATTTCCTCTTCTTCTATACCAATCCTCTGCTGCTTTCAAATATTTTTGATTTACTGCTTGAAATGCTGGCTGATTTGATTTTTTCACACTTTTATTTAATCCCACACTATTTTCACCACTAATCGCAGGATTTAGACCAATTTTCATACTACACACTCCTAATTTTTTAGTTCCACTAAATTTACAAAAAAATTATACAAATTTTTTGTTATTTTGTCACTAATTTTTTATATATTGTAACAAAAAGAGTTTGCAGGAAAATTGCCATTTTTCTTGCAAACTGCTGGAAACGGTTTCGTATCAGGTTGTGTGTGGGATAACACACAACCTGATGCACACACACCTAAGGTCAGATTTGAAAAATCCTCAAAATAAAAATCATTTATTCAGAGAATTCTAAAGCTATAAAAACATGATAAAATTCAAGCATAATTTTATTAAGATTAGCTAGAGGTTATAATGTTAAGAAAACACGCAGAAGATCAATCATTTTTTGGTCGTATGTACTCAAGTACTATTTTAATTTTTAATGGATTAAGGATTTTATTAAAATATCCACTACTACTACTTCCTATCTTTGTTAGTTGGATTATATATGCCGCAATTACAATATATTTTAACTATTATTTTAGTTACGATAAATTAATGCCCGAACAAATAATTTTATTAGCCTTTGGAATCGTATTATCTTATTGCATAATATTCTCTATTAGTGCCTTAATCCAGCTGGAAATTATTCAACAAATAGAGGCAAAGCAAAAGGTTAACTTATCCCAAGCAATATATGAAACATTCGCGAAAGATTTTGTTAAAGCTTTACCGATAATAATTATATGGGCAATTATTTGGTTTGTTCTTACTATCTTAGAAGCTATATTTACAAGAAGAAATAATAAGAATAGAGACGAGAGACCTGCTGCAACATATGAAAATTTTGCAAAAACATTAGGCGGCTATAAAAATTTTTCATTAATAGACCTCTCTTTTGATCTTGTAAAATCCGGAGTTAGAATGCTAGCTTTTTTCATGTATCCCGCAATAGCTCTAGAAGATGAAACAACAATTAACGCAATCAAAAAAGGATTTTCTACAATAAGTGGAAATTTAGTCGAGTTTGCTTCAGGATTTATTCAAACAGAAATGGCACTTACTATTATATTAATCCCTGCAGCTATTATATTTGGATTGTCAGATGGCATGCAAATAAAATTCCCTAAAGAAGTTTGGATTGGAGTAACTATTTATATAGGATTTGCTACATCACTATATTTATATTTACAACAAATGTTTGCTTCATCTTTATACATATGGAATATGAGGTGGGAAAAAGCTGTTAGAAAAGCTAAAATCTACAAGCAACCAATGCCAAATATAGAAGATATTCCTAAACCTTATTTATTAGACGATATAGAAAATTAAAATATAATCAAGATTTGGAGAGTTCATTTGTAAGCTCTCCAAATTGTTCTATAGAGAGTTTTTCTCCACGAATATTTTCATCTAGACCAAGAGTAGAAATTGCATCAGAGACTTTTTGTTTATCAAATCCTGATGATATCAAACAATTTTTAAGAGTCTTTCTGCGTTGAGAAAATGCAGCTTTTATTACTCTTCTAAAGAATGTATAATCCTCTAATTTAAGTAGCGGCTCTTTTCTAACTTTCAATGAAACTAATGCAGAGTTGACTTTTGGTGCAGGATAAAAAGATTTTCTGCCAACAAGTCTTATAATCTCACAATCTGCCCAAAATTGCGAAAGTATCGTTAATAGTCCGTATTGCTTTGACGAACTTTTTTCTGTTGCAACAATCCTTCTTGCAACTTCTTCTTGTACCATTAAAATTATATCGACAATTTTGTTTCTGTTTTTATTATTCAAATCATCGATTTCTCCAAGTAAATGAGCAATAATTGGAGATGTAATATAATACGGAATATTTGCAACAACTTTCACATTTTCATCAGTTAATTCAGAAATATCTGTTTTTAAAATATCGTTATGGATTATTTGAAGATTATCACATCCTAATTTTTCCAGCTCTTTTATCGCTTCTTCATCTAATTCTACTGCAATAACTTTTTTAGCATGCTTCACTAATTGTTCGGTAACAAATCCAACTCCTGGACCAATTTCTAAGACAACATCATCTTTTGTAATTCCTGCATAATCAATAATATCACCTATTACATCAGGATTTATCAAAAAATTCTGACCTAATCTTTTTTTTGTTCTAAAAAACTTTGCTCGTTGTAAATAATCCACCATGGTATTTATAATAATACAAACAGGCAAATGTTAAAATTCTTTTTCTAACTTATATTTAAATAGTAATAAAAATCTGTTTAATATATAATTTCGAAAAGGAGAGTATCGTGAACTATTGTGAAGCAAAAGCAGAAGAAAAATTGGAGTACAACCAACTATTAGATGAGTTCATTTTAGGCTGCAAATCAAGCAAAAAAATAGGAATGGAATATGAAAGAATTCCTATTAACAAAGTCACTGGAGAGGTTGCTTCATATTACGGCGAATATGGAATTTGCGAAGTATTACGTGAATTTGCTAAAGTCGATAATTGGGACTATATTTTAGACGAGACAAATATTATCGGGCTTAAAAAACTTCACGATACAATTACACTTGAACCTGGCTCTCAAATCGAATTAAGTATCGAACCTAAAGAACGTATCAAAGACTTGAAAAAAAGAATCGAAGAAATAGACTCAACTTTAATAGCTATTTTAGAGGAGTTTGGAGTTAAGCTAATCAATAAAGGAGTATCTCCTACAACTACTTATAAACATATTCGACTTTTGCCTAAAAGAAGATATAAATTAATGGCAAATTATCTTTGGGGAATTTTATCCGATGTAATGATGCGTGAGACAGCCGGTATCCAGGTAGGTATAGATTTTGCTTCAGAAGAGGATGCAATGAGAAAATTTCGTGTTGCAAATTTAATGATGCCATTTTCTACCGCGATGTATGCTAATTCAAAATACAGAGGTGGAGTAGATACCGGATATAAATCTTTTAGAGCCTTAGCTTGGCTGAATACTGATAATGAACGCTGCGGTTTTGCAACAGAATTCAAAGATGGTATGTGTTTTAAAGACTATGTTGATAATCTACTAGAAACACCTATGATTTTTATAAATAGAGAAGGACATACAGTTAATTTAAATGGCAGAATGACTTTCAAGCAATTTATGAAAAAAGGGTTTGAAGGATTTAATGCAACAATTGAAGATTGGAAATTACATTCAAATCTATACTTCCCAGAAGTAAGACTCAGAAACTTTATTGAAATAAGAAACCATGACTGTGTAGGCGGTGGATTAGAATACTCTATTCCAGCTTTATATAAGGGGATTATGTATTCAAAATCCGCTCTTGATGAAGTAGAGACAATGCTTGCTAAATACTCATTTAATGAAATAAATGAACTAAGATACAATGTCTCAAGATATGCAACCAGTGCAAAACTAAGAAAAACTCCTATTATCGGAATTTGCAAAGAATTAGTAGAAATTGCATATTATTCTCTTAAGACTCAATATGAAGATGAAGAAAAATTCTTAGAACCAATAATGGATTTATTAAAGAAAAATAAAGTACCTTGTGATATTTAAATTTGTATTATATAATTGTCTCATAAGAGAGACGAGGTATTATCTATGGAAACTTTAAATAAGAATGAGGGATTAATTACTCAGATTATCGGACCTGTTATAGACGTTGAATTTGCTCAAGGAGAGCTACCAGAAATATATCACGCATTAAAAATTTATAATGAAGATGGCTCTTGCACTGTAGCAGAAGTACAACAAATGTTAGGTTCAAATAGAGTAAGAACTGTAGCAATGTCATCAACTGATGGTCTTAAAAGAGGAATGAAAGTTGTAAATACAGGTGAGCCTATTAAAGTTCCTGTAGGGAAACCTATTTTGGGAAGAATCCTAAACGTAATTGGTGAACCTGTTGATAAAATGGGACCAATTGAAACTAATGATTATTTACCAATTCATAGAGAATCACCTAGCTTGGTTGATCAAAATACAAATATCGAAATTCTAGAAACCGGTATTAAAGCAATCGACTTGATTCAACCTTATCAAAAAGGTGGTAAAATCGGTCTATTCGGTGGTGCTGGTGTAGGTAAGACAGTTTTGATTATGGAATTAATCCATAACATTGCATCAGAACACTCTGGAGTTTCAGTATTCGGTGGTGTTGGAGAAAGAACTCGTGAAGGTAATGACCTTTGGAACGAGATGAAAGAATCAGGAGTAATCGATAAAGTTGCACTGATTTACGGTCAAATGAACGAACCACCTGGAGCTAGAATGAGAGTTGGACTTTCAGCTCTTACCGCTGCTGAATATTTTAGAGATTTCTCTAAACAAGACGTATTATTATTTATTGATAATATATTCAGATTTACTCAAGCAGGTTCAGAAGTATCAGCTCTATTAGGACGTATGCCTTCAGCAGTAGGTTATCAACCTACACTAGCAACTGAAATGGGTGAATTACAAGAAAGAATTACATCAACTAAGGATGGTTCAATCACATCAGTACAAGCAATTTATGTTCCAGCTGATGACTTGACTGACCCGGCTCCTGCGACAACTTTCTCACACTTGGATGCATCAACAGTACTTTCTAGACAAATTGCATCTTTGGGTATTTATCCGGCAGTTGATCCGCTAGCTTCTAACTCTCGTGTTCTTGATCCTAACATAATCGGTGAAGAACATTATGAAGTTACAAGAAAAGTATTGGAAATCTTACAAAAATACAAAGAATTACAAGATATCATCGCAATTTTAGGTATGGATGAATTATCTGATGAAGATAAAGAAACTGTAAATAGAGCAAGAAAAATTCAAAGATTCTTATCTCAACCATTCTTTGTAGCTGAACAGTTCTCAGGTATCCCTGGAAAATATGTTAAGTTAGAAGATACTATTAGAGGCTTCAAAGAAATCATCGAAGGTAAGCACGATGATTTACCAGAACAAGCTTTCTACATGGTCGGAACAATTGAAGAGGCTATTGAAAAAGCTAAAACATTACAGTAAAAATAAGAGGAGAAGTTTATAAGTTGATAAGTTTAAAAGAAAATAAACGAATTATATTCAAAAATTTAAATTTCTTCTAAACTTCTAAACTTATAAACTCCTTTTCTATTCTCTCAATTTTAAGAGGTTTATAATGAACTTAAAGATTATTACACATGAAAGAATTGTCTTTGAAGGCGAAGTAGATGAGCTTGTTATTCAAACTACGAGCGGTCAAATGGGTATTTTAAAAGACCACATTCCTATAACTACAGCTTTAGCAATTGGAGTTACTAAGGCAACTGTTGGTGGTAAGAATAAATATTTTGCAACAATGGGTGGCATTTTCCAATTCAAAGATAATGTTGCTACAATTCTTACAGATGTCTGTGAAGATGGTTGCGAAATTGATGTTACTCGTGCAAGTGAAGCAAAGCGCCGTGCAGAGGCTAGATTGGCTGATAATAGCGCTAAAATTAACGCAGAAAGGGCTCAAGCAGCATTAGCTCGTTCTCTAGCAAGACTTAAAGCTGCCTTGAATAAATAATGACTATGAAAAAGTATTTTATTCTTACAATATTTATTATTATATGTACTACTTTAATAGCTCTGGCAGACGATGTTAGATTTATTAATGCTCTAAAAAGCTGCTCTTCATATTCTGAAAGTGGTGTTGTAAATACAGAAGGACTGAATGTTACATCAAACAAAAAAATCCTAGGCTGGGAAGGCGATAAGTGTGTTTATCAGGAAAAAGTTAACTTCTCCGGAATTGATTCTTGCATTACATGCAAACTGTCAAAAAGCCAAATAAAAGAACTTACATCTGTTATGGAAGCTTATAATCTTGTACAACAGTATTCTAAAGAAGATATTGATACATCTAGCATTTCAGGTGTTCAAAATAATCCAATAGTAAAAGCTTGGAATAAATATCTGCAAGATAGTTCAGTATGTACGGTAAGTACCAATCAATTAAAATAAATGAAAAAAGATTATGATATTTTTAATATAAAACTTGTCATTTGGGACTTGGATGGAACTGTTTGGAATGGCACTATTAGTGAATCTGAGATTGAATTCAAGCCTTTAGTCTTAAATCTCATAAAAGAATTTACGACTAAGGGAATTATGAACTCTATTTGTTCAAAAAATGATTTTAATAGAGTCAAAGAGACTTTCCTAAATTCCGGATACCAAGAATTTTGGGATTATTTTGTTTTTCCATCAATAAATTGGTCTGCAAAAGGTGAAAGAGTTCAAGAAATTATTAAAAATATGAACTTAAGAGAAGAGAACGTCCTTTTTATTGATGATAATGAGCTCAATATTAATGAAGTAAAATTCTACTCACCTAAAATAATGACTGCAAGACCTGAACAAATCAAAAAGATTTCTGAAGAATTGTACCTTGTAAATGACTATGATTTAAAACATATAAGACTCAAGCAATATAAAATTTTAGAAAAAAAATTTGTTGCAAAATCTGAAAGCTCAAACGAAAAATTTTTAAAAGATAGTAAAATCAAAATTTGCATAAAAACTGATTGTATTGAAAACATTGAACGCATAAAAAAGCTCATATCAAGAACTAATCAGCTAAATTTTACTAAATTTAGAGATGAGGATATCGAAAATACAATAAAAAACAATTATTCAGCTTATATTATTGCAGAAGATAAATACGGAAATTACGGAATATGCGGATTTTTCTCTCTAGATAAAAAAGAAAATAAATTAATTCATTTTCTATTCTCCTGCAGAATTATGAATATGGGCATAGAACAATTCATTTATACATATCTTAAAAAACCAAAATTAGATATTCAAGGCGAAGTCGCATCTAATCTGGATTATGATGTTGATTGGATAGAAGTTGTAGATAATTTGAAAATTCAAGAAAAGCAAGAAGCAATTAAAAATAACATCAATATCCTATTCAAAGGTCCTTGTGATTTGTATTCGACTCTTAGCTATATTGAATCAGATTGTAATATTGATACAGAATTCCCATACTGGAATAGAGATTTAATCTATATTTTAGCTCATACTCATACCGCTTTTATTGAACAAACACATAAATTTTCAAATGAAAAGCTTCAAGAGCTCTCAATGAAATTCCCATTCCCTAATAAGGATGAGTTTAAAACTCAATTTTTTGATCCAAAATACAATCTTATATTTCTAAGTCTACTTACTACAACTCATAGCGGAATTTATTACAACAAAAAAGATTCCAGTTATGCATTTTTTGGATATGCTGACTGTGATATTACAGATGAAAACAATTGGGATAAGATTCTAAAAAAACTCCCTGATTGGGCAAAAGAACAAAATCTTAATATGTTAAAAGAATTTAAAAAAGAATACACTTTTGGCGGAAATCCTCCTGTAGAAATTGTTCTGAATAATCTTGAATATATTAAAAATAATTTGAATCCAAACTGTGAATTAGTATTAATTTTAGGCAGCGAAATTCCTACAAATAAAATTCTTGACGGATATGAAAATATGGCAGAACGTCATAAAATTTTAAATACAGAAGTAAGAAAATTTGCATCAAAAAATAATATTGAAATAATTGAATTAACTGATTTTATTAAAAGCGATGAAGATTATACAACTTGTATAAATCATTTTTCGAGAAATGTATATGTAGAATTAGCGAAAAAAGTTATAGATATTTCTAATAAAAAACTCGGGAAAAAATACTTGAATATAAAAGAAAAGCTATAACAATTCAATGAAATTCTTAAAAATATCAATCCCTTTTTCAGTCAAAATCGCTTCAGGATGAAACTGTACTCCATAAATATTTTTATCTCTTATTTTTAATCCCATAGGAATTTTATCATCTGTCCAAGCTTTAATTTCAATATCAGGAGACTCTTTTTTATCCACCATCAAAGAATGGTATCTTGTTGCACTAAAGCCTTGTTCTAAACCTTTAAAAATTTTGAAATCATCATCAAAAAATACTTGAGAATTTTTGCCATGATATGGCTCAGGAGCTTTAATTATTTCGCCACCAAAATATTTTGCAATACATTGCATTCCAAGACATACTCCTAAAATAGGCTTTAAATCTTTGTAATAATCAATTACATCTATTGTAATCCCTGAATTATCCGGATTTCCCCAGCCTGGAGATAGTAAAATTTTTGAAAAATTTAACCTCTTAATTTCATCTAAGCTTAATTCGTCATTCTTAATTACAATAGGCTCAATTCCTAAAATTTTGATATATTGAACGATGTTATATGTAAAAGAATCATAATTATCAATAATTAGCATAATTCTACCTCAACCATTTTTCTAATTGAGTTAAAACAAAATATTTTATCTGCATTTTTTAAATCTTCAGGATAAATAATTTTCTCCTGCATTTTTCCTTCTTCTAACAATTTTTGTCTGAAAGTTCCGTTCAAAAGCCCGCATTTAAGAGGTGGAGTATATAAATTTTCACCAAATTGTACTGCAATATTAGTAAAAATACCCTCAGTAATCTCACCTCTTTCATTTACCCCAATTTCATCAAAAATATCACTTGGCATATCTTCCCTGATAGTCGTTTTATGATATAAAAATATATTATTAGAATTTACCTCTCTAGAAATTCTTATTTTATTAGATGTAATCGGCTTTAATTTCTTATCATATTCTACAGAATATTCACCATTCTTATTCAATAAAACTCTTGTTACACCTTTTAATTCTAGATTTTCAATCTCCTCATTCCAAATAAAACCAAGCTCTAAGGCAGATTTTTTCATTCTGCTACAATGTCTTTCCCAATCATCTGTTGCTGTTTCTATTAATGAAAAATCTGTGTTAATAAATTTTGTTTTAGTAATTGTCTCATTCCATTCATCTTCTGCATCAGAATCCCAAACAATTGCACCACCTGCGTGATAATTATATTTAAAATCTTTTCCATATAAAATTCTAATTGGTACACTAAATTCACAAACTTCAGAAGATAAAAATCCAATTGCACCACAATATATATTTCTATTAAACGGTTCTAATTCATCAATTACTCTCATTGTTGAAAGCTTTGGAGCTCCTGTTATTGAACCACAAGGAAAAATTGCTTTAAAAATATCATAAAGCGTAACTTCGTTATCTAATTCGGCTGAAATTTCAGAAGTCATTTGAAAAACTGTAGGATGAGATTCTATTTCAAATAATTTATCGACTTTTACAGTTCCTGTATTTGCTATAACTCCTAAATCATTTCTTAGAAGATCAACAATCATAATATTTTCTGCTCTATTTTTAATATCATTGAATAAAAATTCTTTATTCTTTCTATCTTCTTCTAAATCTCTACCCCTCGGAGCTGTACCTTTCATTGGCTTTGTTAAAATTTTATTATCTTCAAGTCTAAAAAATAATTCTGGAGAAAAAGATAACAAATTAATTTTAGGAGTTGAAAGAAATGTATTATAAGGAGTTTTTTGTTTTTCAAGTAAAGCTTCGTATAATTCTATACCATCAAGATTAGTTAAGACTTCACTTGGATAAGTGTAGTTTACTTCATATGTTACACCGTTTTTAATATAATCTTTTATTTTAGAAATTGCATTAATATACTCGGATTTAGAAATCTTAGGTGCAACAAAAGTACCCAATTTTTTAGCATTAGATGGAGTAAATTTTTTATAATCTTTATAGACCTCAAAATATAAGTACTTAAAATCATAATCAACAAAGCCCAAAAGATAAAACTCTTTTCTTAGCTTATCAATCTCAATAAAAGCCTCTTTCAAATCATCATGAGCTTCTACAATTTTAACAGGTTTTTCAAAAAATTTATCAGAATAAATAGACATTGATTAATTATAACAAAAATAAAAGCTTAATAAAAAATTAAAATTAACCCTACAAACTTTTTTCTACCTCACCCTATCCCTCTCCTCAAGGAGAGGGAATAATTTTTTGTCTACTTTTATGGCTACACTTCAGATTGGAAAACGTTCCTTCTCCTTATAGGAGAAGGTTAGGATGAGGTGTTGTTGAAGTGGAGAAGAAGAGAAGTTTATAAGTTTAGAAGGAGTTTAACAAATCTCCTTCCCCAATTGGGGAAGGTTGGAATGGGGAGTTGTTTATGTTAAGAAGGAGTTAACAATAAACTTTTATTCACTAATCACTACTCACTAGTTTAGAAAGAATTTATTTCCAATAAACTTTAAAATCTCTGATTTCATCTAATGTCTTATTATAATCACCTTTAAAACAAATAGTCCTATCATCAATATAAAGAAAAGAGGGTAATTTTATATTTGTTACATCTTTGAAAAAGCTATCTAACTTATTCTTGATTAACCATTTAGAAGCTAATAATAAATTCCTTGAAGTAAATAAATATAATTCTGCATCTTTAGATAATTTATCTAAAAACTCAAAAGCACCAGTTTTAATTTCAGGAATAAAATTCTCATCGAATTTTTCTTTTCCATACTCATTCAAAACACCATCTAAATCTATTAATATTTTCTTTTTAAACATATTTATCCTCCTCCTTTTTGCTAGTGTGACTAGTTGTATATATTGCTAGTATAGCTAACAATTTAAAAATGAACAAGCCTTTTTTAGAAAAATTAGCTAAAAATTTAAAAAGATTAAGAAAAGAACGAAAATTAACTCAAGATGATATTGGAGTTAATGGAGTTTCAAGGGCTATGATTAGTCTAATAGAGCTTGCAAAAACTGATGTTACAGTAACAAAATTGAAAATTATTGCAGATAATTTAGGAATTGAAGTTAAAGATTTATTTGATTTTAAAGAATAATTAGTAATTAATTCAGCATCTTTAGATAATTTATCTAAAAAATCAAAAGCCCCTATTTTGATTTCAGGGATAAAATTCTCATCGAATTTCTCTTTCCCATACTCATTTAAAACACCATCTAAATCTATTAATATTTTCTTTTTAAACATAATTTTGTCCGCCACACAGTTTGTTAATAATGTCATTATAGCGGACAATTTAATTATGGACAAGGTGTTGTTACAAAAATTAGCAAATCGAATAAAGGAATTGAGAAAATTAAATAATTATACTCAAGATGATTTGGCTGATTTAGCCCAGATTGCTCGTTCAACATTAGGGAATATTGAAACTGCTCAAAATGATATTACTTTTTCGAAATTGAATAGAATTGCAAAAGCTTTTAATTTAACTTTGTCTGATTTTTTTAATTTTTAAATTTCATTATGAACAAACCTTTTTTAGAAAATATGGAATATGAGTCAAGAAATTAGACAAATTTTAGCAAAAAATATCGAAAAATTAAGAACCAAGAAAAATTTAAGTAGAGAAGAATTATCATTAGTCTTGGGAGTAGATAATTCATATATTTCAAAGCTAGAAAAAGGTAAAATAAATATTACATTAGATAAAATAGAAGCATTAGCAAATTACTTTGAAACAGAAGTTTATATGTTGTTTAAATTATGATATTTAGTTTAAACTTCTACTCACTAATCACTATTCACTAATCACTATTCACTAACAAAAAATAAAGGTTCAGCGAAAATCACCGAACCACAGAGTCGTAATACTGAAAAAAATATTTACTTGTTATTTTTATAATATTCTCTAATTTTAACCTTAGGAACTACAGACATTCCAGGAATAATTGAATATTCATTTGGATCAATTTTTTCTGTAAATACAATTTTTACAGGAATTCTTTGAACAATTTTTACAAATGAACCAACAGCGTTTTCTGGTGGGAATAGACTTGCTTTAGCGCCAGAGCTTCTTTGTATACTATCAATTTTTCCTTTAAAAACTTTATCAGGATAAGTATCTATTTTAATATCAACATCCATTCCTTTTTTCATTTTAGTAAGTTGTGTTTCTTTATAATTAGCTACTACCCAAACATCATGAGGTACAATTACAAACAAAGGTGATCCAGGTTGCACCATCATACCTACTTCTACTTTTTTATTAGATACCGTACCATCAATAGGAGCTTTTATATCAGTATATTCTAAAGCTAATTCTGCAGCTTTCTTTTGAGCGCGTAAAACGTTTAAATCAGCATCTGCTACTTTCGCACTTTTTGCAGGATTTTTTGAAAAAATAGATTGCTCTGCAGTAGTTTGCTTAGCTTGAATACTTTCTAAATTAGTTCTAGCTCTATCAAGAGTTTGCTTAGATACAGCTCCTGCTGCATAAAGATTTTCGTATCTTTCAACATCTTTTTTAGCAAGTTCTATTTCAGAATTCGCAGCATTTAAATTGGCATGAGCATTTTCTTGATTTAATAACGCTCTTTCATAAGCAGCCTTTGCTTGATCCAATTTTACTTCATAATCAATTTTATCAATAACCGCAACAACTTGACCTGCTTTTACAGGCTGATTATCTTCTACTAAAACTTTTACAATTTGTCCGGATACTTTTGGAGAAACTGAAACTGTAGTAGTCTCTACATAAGCATCATCTGTAGACTGATATCCTAAAGCATCATAAATGAAATAACCGCCTACTAATGCACCTATTACAGCTAAAAATCCAAAAAGATAACGCTTTTTAACAGGTAATTTTTTTGTATGTAATTCTTCTTCCTCTATTTTATTTTCTTCACTCATTTTTTCACCTATATCTGTATTTCTAATGTTTCGCCTAAAAACTCTCTTAATTCTCTTAATAAATCACTTACTCTAGCTAAATCACTATTATCAATTCTTTCCATTACAATTTCCATATGAGGTCTTAGTTTACCATAAACTTCCTCAACTTTTGCTTTTCCTGAATCTGTTATTTCTGCAATTTTCACAGGACGATTATTTTTTATTGCTAACTTTCTTCTTATATAACCATGTTTTTCTAAACTATCAAGAATCTTTCCTGTATTAGCCCTATCTTTTAGGATTAACTTTGCTAAATCTCTTTGACATATTTCAGGTTTACAAATTAATGTATCAAGCACAGAATACTCTTCTACTGTTAAGCCTACATTATATTTTTCAAAAACTTGTTGTCCCATAAGCTTGCAATACTTAGCAGTAAGCTCAATTTGATAAAAAATAGTATCTGTAAAATGTTTTTTCACTTGATTAAATCCTTCATTTAAAGTATGTTGTAATTACTACATGTTGCAAATGCAACACAATTATGTTATCATTACTTCAAGAAAAAATCAAGTACTCGGAGAAAAGATTATGAAAAAGCTTTTAATAATTACATTAATGCTATCATTTATAACAAGCAACACTAGCATAGCATTCAGTGCGGAAAAAACCGTATTAAGTGCTGGAGCTGAGCAAAATGTAGATAAAAACAGTAAAAAAACTAAAGAAAAAACAAATAAAGTTCTCCCGCAAAAAAATAAGTATGAATATATTAATCTTTCTTGGTGGGAACAATTTAATGACGAATATTTGAATAATTATATTGTAAAAGCCGTTGAAAATAATAAAGACTTAAAAATGGCTACATTAACAATTGATGAATATTATCAAAACGTGGTTATGCAAAGGGCAAATGAATTACCAACAATACAGGCTGGATTTTTCCCAGGATATGGAAAGTTCATCGGCTCTTCTGCCGGTGGATTTGGACTACCTATTATCGCTAATTACGAACTTGATTTGTTCGGTAAAAATCATAATAAGACAACTGCGGTTAGAAAATTATATGAAGCATCTATTTTAGATGAACAAGCAGCTTATATTTCAATAGCTTCTGCAGTTGGAAGTGTCTATGTAAATATCGTAAAACTTGATGCGATGATTGATATTCAAGAAGATATCGTAAAATTAAGAAAAGAAATCTTTGAAATAATGTCTGTAAG